>JAYELB010000292.1:0-9939 GCA_034717055.1 Methanobacteriota archaeon | reverse complement strand
AAAAGGAGGTATATAAGATGAGATCACTGAAAGATGTGGAACCTGAAACCACTGTGGTTGTTAAAGAGATCACAGGGGGTATGGATGTTAAAGAGCACCTTGAGGAACTCGGCGTAACCGAGGGAACTGAACTAGAGGTGGTAGCGACCGAGCCAGTGCATGTGCATTGGGGACCTATCGCTCTTGGAACAAAAGATTATGATGAATTGATCATAGCTCGCGGATGGGCGGATAAGATCTATGTAGATAGGGGTGAAGAGACAACTCCACTGCTGGTACTGGAAGAAGGAGATAAAGGAACAGTCAGATCGATTGAAGGTGGAAAGGATTTCGAGGGATTTCTTTCCGAATACGGAATCGCAGAAGGAAGCGAGCTTACATTCCTGCGCCATGTGCCGGATTGTACCATAGTAGTTTCATCCGGAGATGTGGAGATGCGGATGGGTGAAGGTCAGGCATCAAAGATACTTGCGATGCAAGATGGGAAATCCATCCAGCTCAACCATCTAAAAGAGGGTGAAAGTGCCACTGTGGATAAGATCGTTGGCGGAACCCATGTCATGGGAAAGTTTGAGCAGATCGGACTCGAAGAGGGTTCTGCTATAACCCTGCTCAGGAAAGAGATAGTAGCGCCGGCGCCTGATAAGGGTACGTACATACGTGCAAACGTAGGTGGGCAGCACATCACCATCGGTCACGGTCTGGCTGAAAAGGTGCTTGTTTAAGCAAATAAATGAGAAACCCGATCCATGGACTATTGATCATGAATCGGGTTTTATATTAACTACTGTTGGGGGTATCAATGCCAGAAAGAAAGATATGGGAACTTAAGAATCAAACGGTCTGTTCAATCCTCGGATTGACATATAGTGACAAGGAACTAAGCGATATCTTTAAGCGATTGAAACTTGACTGCAACTCGGTCACGGCTTATGAGATGCATGGTGGGCTCATTCAGGCATGTAGTAGCCAGAACAAGACCTCCAAACAACTGGACCGGATATTAAAGGATCGGTTCGAGCGATATAAGAAAGATATCGAACGCATCCCACAGGAAGAAATTTACAAGCATATCGAAGATGGAAGCAACGGGAACGGCAAGGATACCCCCATTTCTGCCTTAATCTGGTTTGCTGTGCGGAACCAGCGTGAAGATATCGATGCAATCGAGGCAGCGGTATTTGCTGCCACCCATATGTATGAACATCGAGCATCGAGATTCTATGGCGAGCTTCGTAGAACACTGCCCTGTGGCGTTCCCGAGAACCTCCTGATGGAGCTTACGGGTGCCTCGAAAGCGAATGAAAAACTCCGGACAAAGTGCAACAGACTGGAGCGGAAGAGAGAGCAGCTAAAATCAGAGATCGAATCCGTTAGAGAAGATCGGTTAAGGATCACCTCCGCACTGGACGAAGAGAAGCGGTTGAACAGACAGTTGGTGAGTGATTTGGAAGGGCTTGGTGGTGAAGACACACTCAATCAAACCGAGAATATGAAAAAGGAGATCGATTTCCTCACCAGTGAAGTGAAGCGGCTGACTGATGAACTGCTATCGCGGGATCGAAGTGAAGGTGATAATGTAAAATCCGGAGAGTTGGTGGAGATTGAGCATCGTCAGGAATTAGATATCATGGGTGAAAGAGGGAGTGCCGACTTAAACGGGGCGAAGGTGGCTTATATCGGTGGCGTGGAATCACTCATGCCGTACTATAGGGATGCGATCGAGTCCGTTGGCGGCACGTTCTGCTACCACTGTGGACGGTGTATCCAGGGGAGAAAGGAGATAGAGACCATTGTGGATGGGATAGACATGGTATTCTGCCCTGTGGATATAAACAGCCACAACGCATGCAAATACGTCAAGAAGGCGTGTAAGATGAGAGATAAACCATGCCATTTCCTTCGCAGCTCGAGTCTCAGTATGCTTATCAGGGAACTGGGGAATCGTGCCGTGGAATAGGGTACACTACGACACTGACACTAATATATGGGGCTCCGGCATCCGATGTCAGCGGCGACGACAGTGTCACCTCGCTTGACGCTCTCATGATACTGCAAGCCACATCCAAGAGAATCGAGTTATAGCACTCCCTCCTGCACCGACCAGATAATAGAGATCCCTCCGGGAATAGTATGCCGATTTATAACAGCTGACACGAGCCCTCGATTCGTCTTTCAAAGATCCACTCAAAAAACAATGCCCATTAATCCTCTCCAGGTAGTCCTACAGAGGAGACATTCGCCAACTGTCAAGCCCCCCATCTTATTTGACCGTTCAAACGCCAGCAGCGCTGAGGAAGTATGATTCAAGAACTTAGACGTCGATTCCAACGACCTGCGAGATCGCGTCTGCAACCTCTGCTGTCGAGCACCGCCCGCCGAGGTCAGGGGTTGTGATGCCGCGGGATACTACAGCAGATACCGCATCCGTCACCGCATCAGATTCTCCGGTCATGCCGTACCACTTAAGCATCATCGCGAGACTCAGGATCGCGGCAATCGGATTCGCAAGCCCCCTGCCAGCGATGTCAGGAGCGCTGCCGTGCACCGGCTCAAAGAGCGCGTAATCAGCCCCTATGTTTGCGCTTGCACAGACGCCAAGCCCGCCGATGAGCGCTGCGGACATGTCGCTTAAGATATCCCCAAAGAGATTGGTCGTGACGACCACCTCGAACCGCTCCGGATTCAGTACAATGCGGTGTGCGGCAGAATCAACAAGCATCTCCGCCCACCGGACTTTGTTCCGGTTTGCGACATCGATGCAGACCTCCCGAAAAAGCCAGCACGACTGTAGTATATTTGCTTTATGCACGATTGTCAAGCGTTTTCCGGTGGCAAGCGAACATGCATACTCTGCGATGCGCTCGCTTCCGCTCCGGGTGATGACCCTTGTCGAATGCACAGCATCAGGCAGAACCTCTTCAATTCCCGAATACATGCCCTCAGTGTTCTCACGGACGATTGTGAAATCGATGTCCCTGGAGTTAACCATATCCTTGATCGGTCGTATATTTGCATACAGATCGAATTCTTTCCTGATCCGAACAAGTACGCTTTTGTATTTAGGATCCGGAGGTGTCGTGATCGCACCGAAGAGTATACAGTCACAAGATCTGAAGATATCAAAATCGTCCTCGGTCATCGCTGTGCCGGTGCGCTTCCACCTGCCATATCCAATCTCGACCGGCACTTTCTCGATATCGAGCGTGAGAGAATCCAGCACTTCAAGAGCAGCTGGGATTACCTCTTTTCCAACCCCATCACCCTCAACGACCGCAATTTTCATCTGGCGCATGGTTTCTGGATTGTCCTGTCCTGTCAAATAGATATCGTTTTTGTGAGGAACGGTTCGGGATCACGGATGCCCACAAGTGTTGGATTTTCTGCGATATAAGGTAAGTACAAGACTTTGGGCTTGCCAGAAAATGACCTGTTAAAATTCGTATCATCAACCCATCTATCTATCCGTGATAAAATCGGCAAAAGGGATCGTGAATGACGCGAATAAGCAAATTGTACGAATGTCGTGGATGTGGAGCGGCATCAGATAACTTTGCTAGTACTTACCCAAAATTGTATGAATATTAGCGTATAAAACCACGAGATTACACAAGATTAACACAGAAATCTTGTAAAAATCCGTGTAATCTTGTGGTTCATACCACGAGTTATTCGAGGCATGTACTGTTGCTACTGTATTGTTCGGTGAGCACTTATGCTCACTTCCCTACAACCCTCGCGTCCAGCACCTTGAGAACGCCCCGGTCCCCGTGCCAGATTCTCTCGACCTCCACAAGTTCGATCCGATCCTTAAAATATGGAGCATCCAGAACAAGTGTTTCGTATTCGCCTCCTTCTCCGCAGAGATGGATGCAGTATCTTCTGTGAAGTTCCTGCAGATCGTGTATCACGTCCTCATCGATCCGCACCCCGAGCCATTCTTCACCCATCCCGCCTGCTGCAACCTGAACAATCCTGATATCCATCACCGCAGCCATCTCACTGAGCAGTTCACCTGCATTCCGGTGCCAGAGCGGCGCATACATCGCAATACGAAGCGTTTCGCAGATCTTCCGGACGCGGGATTCCTGATACACCGATTCGATTGCGCCCACGATGATACCGTCGATATCGATGCTTAAAAGCGCGTCTGAAAGATCCTCGAGTTCCTCTTCCTTCCTGCCTTGCGATTCCTTCAGGATCAGAGGGATGCCGCATGCCTGTGATATCAATCTCACGATGTCGATGTTTATCGAGTGATACATATACGAATCGGGATTCTGCGGCTTTATCGCAACAAGGTGCGTCACCTCATGTCCCTCCATCAGCGCTTCATAAAGCGCATAACACGAATCCTTTCCTCCTGATATAAGTGCTGCAAGTTTCATCTTACTTCGCCTCGGTTGTCAAGTTGCTCGGATGTTATAATTGGGGATCGAATGCCCGCGAATGATACGATATAGCTAACACAACCCAGCAGACCCACAAGAAGGAAAACAATAAGCTTGGCAAACCATTCCATTTCTATTTCTCCAATAAATCACGTAATTTGGGGATAACGTTACATCGGTAAGCTAAATGAGGCGGAGTTGAAATCGATTTCCTATATTACTTGCTGTATTTCGGAAACACTTCCTGAAATAATTCTGCTTGAGTTTTAAGCCATTTAAACTGTTCTTTTCTTTCGCCTGGATCTCTGATATCACCATCTTTTGAAATTTCTATCCTGCTTGCATTTTTAGTAGGTAGTTCTTTCCATTTCAATTCTTCATTTAATTCGCCTTCTATCTCATCTTTGTATTTAGAAAGTTCGTTATATAATTCTTTAGAATTTGAAATATAAATTTCACATGTTAATACGTTTGATTGTGTATTAATACTTAAATAAATTTGTGCTTTTTGACCTTTGAGATTGATAGCGTACCAGCTCTGAGGACGGGTTTTCTGTGTTAATTTCAGTGAAGTGGATGTACTCTGAACGTATGCTTTAAATCCATCCCAGAATTCCAATTGCACCTCTTTTATGCCGATAACTCCATCACCGATGTCAATAACTGGTGGGGGTGGTGGCGGTACTGGTTTGCCTTTTTTAGCGATAACTTCTTTTAAAGCATCCCGTGTAATACCATTAAGCTCGTTCTTGATCTTTTTTGCTTTTTTGCCAGAAACCTGCTCTATGAAAAAGTTAACAAAATCGTCAGAGGGTGAATCGAGTTGTTCCTCAAAAAATTCTTTTACTTTTTTCGAGTATTTTAACTCATTTGCCCGTTTATGAAGTTCATCTATACCGACCGACGATTCTTTTCCATATGCTTTCAATTCTTCCACAGTGATTTTATCTACATCGCGTACGTCAAACTCAAGAAATGGTTTTTCATCCATTATGTTTGATTTTTCAAGGTCGGTGTAAAATTTGTAAACAACTCCATTAGTAAGAACTGCAAATCTTGCGTCAGTAGCTGGAAAATAATGATAAAGTTGAGCAGCATGTTTATCCTGTAAATCGTCGTGCGCAAATTTACATTCAAATAACATAAACGGTTTTCCATCTTTCATTATAGCATAATCAACTTTTTTCCCTTGTTTTTCTGCAAAGTCGCACGTGTATTCCGGAACAACTTCTCTAAGATTGGAATGATCATACCCTAAAGTTCTAATGAATGGCAGGATAAGAGCGTTTTTTGTTGCCTCTTCCGTTTTTACATGCTTAAATTGTTCAGGAATCCGGGCGGATAATGTTTTCATCTCGTCTATGAAATCCATACTGTATCGTCCCCTACTATATTCCTCATCATAATACAATTGCGAACTAATGCTACAAAAACCTTCTTCGCCGTAAGGGTTGCAAAGTCACTCCAATGCTATCGTTGTTTCGTTTCATCTTGCGCCGGGTTCAGGAATCCGGAATGATTGAGTTCTGGTACATTCGCTGGCATCTGTGATGATTACTTCCCCACTACAACCCCGGCATACCCGACCACCTTTTCCATAGGCTGCGCATCCCCTCCGCTGTTTGCGTAATGGAGCAGTCTCGCAGAATTCGCGCCAAGCCCCCTACAGACCCGCATCATCACAGCGATCGGACCGTATCCGCATACCGAAGCGTCCCGTTCACGGATCCGTGAATAAAACTCGGTGACGTTTAATTCAAGCAGCGGGTCAAGCACGTAATGATCGATGTCATACGCGACCGCTGCCGGCTTATAATGTGTGAAATCGGATGATGCGATCACAACAACCTTCTTGTCCGTCTCCGATATTGCATCCATCAGTTCATCGCTCACATCGCGTGCGGTCTCCTCGTCCGGTAAGCCCATGCATACGGAAACTATCTTGAAGTCCTTGAAAAGCGTCTGGAGAAACGGTATCTGGACCTCGATCGAATGCTCGTTCCGGTGCGCGCTCTCATCGATATCAATGATGCGCCGCGGAAGCGCCTCGATGAGATCGAGATCAGAATCGACAGCCCCAAGCGGAGTGCTCCATGTATCAGACGATACCGAGACCATGGAGCCGTATCCGGTGTGATTTGGTCCGATGATCACAAATGTGTCTGCATTCGGGAGTGCTGCATACACATGTGCGGCTGTTCTTCCGGAGTATATGTATCCGGCATGAGGCACGACCGCGCCCATGATCGTCGGATCCGGCGCGATCGGTATGCCTGAAAAGTATGATTTGATCTCCTTTTTCAAGGTTCTGGGATTTGATGGATAGAACCGCCCTGCGACTACTGGGATTCTCATGATTACTCACCGATCATACAAGGTCCCTTACAGACTTATGTTTAACGCATGGACGAGGTTGCCAAGACCCAGGCGTGTGGGCTATTCAGGTGTGGTGATAGGTAGTGAAGTGTGGTTGGCAGATATGCGAAAGTGTTTTAGATCGCAAAGCAAGTGCTAAATACAACCGCCGCCAAAAATAGGAGATGCCATGGGTAAAAATATCCTTGAAAAACTGTTTGCCGAATATAATCAGAATATCGACAGGATCTTGAAGAAATGCGGTGGGAAAGATGGGATAGATGAAATTGTTTGGGGTGTTTCGGTTTCTGTCATGTATGGGGGATCGAAGAGTGATTCAAAGCAGTAACAACTGCTGAAAAATGTGAATAGGTGTTTACCATGCTCTCAGCAAGCCCAACCAAACCAGAGATCATCGCAATCACAATCGCGAAACTCAAACTCCACCCAGGCGACACATTCTGCGACATTGGCTGCGGCACAGGTGCGGTCTCGATCGCGGCATCGATATTCGCGGGCGCAATCTACGCAATCGACATCAGGGACGAAGCTATACAAGTGGCAGAGCAGAACTTCGCTGCCGCAGGAATCTCTGACAAAGTGACGCTTGTTCACGGCGAGGCTTCCGAAGCTATTGCGGATCTGCCCGCCCGCATCGACTGCGCATTTATCGGCGGCACAAAGAATGTCGAGAGTGTACTTGAGGGGATCTGCGCCAAAGTCCAAGCGCGGGTGGTCGCAAATGCGGCTCGGATCGAGACCACGGTTCGGATCATCGGCTGCATGAAGTCGCTCGGAATATTTGAGGAGGTGATTCACGTTCAGGTCTCGAAAGGATATGAACTTGCAGGAGAGACCGCGTTTAAGCCAGCAAATCCGGTGTATATCATTGTTGGAGATGCGGGCAAGCTGAAACACTGAAACCGGATTCGATTTAAACGTAATCTACGATGAAGTTCAGATACCCTCTGATGCCATCAACCCGTCTGTGTGATCTTACTGACTTTAATATATGTGCCAAACAGATTCGCACTTCCTTCTTAGTATGGCTCTTGTAGCTAGCGATAACACAGATACGTATCTGAATCTGGTCTTCCAGGCATCCAGCCGGATACTCCTTCGTCAAACCTTTTTTAAGATTTTTCAATGCCTTTATAACATCACCATCCTTCAACGTTGAATCCCCCCGGTAAAAACTTGCGATCGCACCCTCTATTGTGAGCAACATGTCCAAGTATTCATCTTCCCGTCCTTCTTTTATTGCAGACGGCGTGGTACGGGCAGAATCCGGAAGCAATATATCCTTTAGTGGTTTCAATTCAATTTTGATCTCAGTTGCGTCACCTTCTTCACTAATCGGGTATTTTGACCCTATTGCCAGATCATATCCCGCCTGTTCCAAATCGTTTTCTACGTCCTTGATTAACGCTTCTATGTGCGATGACGGATCCATACTCTCTGTATCTCTGAGTCCCTCCAGCCGCCCAAGGTATTTCTCTTCCAGCCCCAAATCAACATCGAGTTTTAATGCCCGCTCCAAACTGTCCAGAGAAGCATAAGGCATATCGTCTATGATATCGTTCCTCGCCCTCTCTTCGAAATATAGTACCCGCTCCTCTCCGAGCATATTCAGTACGCCAAGATTCTCATCCTCGAAGTCTATCTCTTCAGTCTCCAGTAATCGGAGTTCATCCTTTCCAAGTTTGTTATTTTCATATTTCTCCTTTGCCTGTATGAATTTATTGAAGAAGATGCCTGCCTTCTCTACAGTCTCTTCGCGATCCATGATTTCGTTCTTCACGCGTCGTGTAATACCGATCTTTAAACTTTTATGTTTGCTGAATATTCTTGTCGACTCCTGCGTATTCAGCACGTGCTCAAAGATATTTTCCAGTATCTCCTCGGGATTGCTAATCTTCAGCCAGCAAGCGCTGCTCCACTCACCATAAGCGTTTCTGTAAAAGACTTCCAGAATCAGCTCGTTCTCACTTAATTTTAAATTCAGCGTTCTCAATTCGGTAATCGTTATCTCGTTTTTCATAGAATTGTTTTAACTTTCGTACGTTATTTAAAACTATCTGTCCATGATCTAATAATTGGTTGATGGCTGCAAACGTGTTCTGATGGGTGTACCCTGATATACCAGTAGTGCCACAGTTTACACTTGGTGACTCAAGATGTCAACTGCTGTTTCAATTCGGCTGTCTGATGATATTGCGTACGAATTAGAGGGTCTTGCCAGGACTATAGAGCGTTCCAAGACGTATATAATCCATAAGGCGATAGAATCGTATCTTTGGGAGTATGCTGACTATCTGGTCGCCATAGAACGTTTGAACGATAAAGACGATGAGATCATCTCAAGCGACGAAATGAGGAATCGCCTTGCCTTATGAGATTGAGTATAAATCATCGGTCGTTCGAGATCTAAAAAAATTGGATAAGAGTGTGGCTGGGCGGATACTCAATCAATTGGAAACGAATCTGTCTGAAAATCCAAACGGTGGTTAGCCCCTTACCAGACAATTCAAAGGACTGTTCAAATACCGTGTAGGCGATTATCGTACCATATACAATAGAACCATGGGGGGTATACTTGTCTTACGAATCAGACACCGCAGCAAGGTATACAGGTAAAGCACGCTTTGAGGAGGTAGAGACCGCGTTTAAGCCGATGAATCCTATGTATGCTGTGGGCTCGGAGAGGTGAGCAAACAAAACGGCATACGTGAGGAGCAAAAGCAATAAATAATTTGGAGATGTCTGATTGTCCACATAGTTGTGATCAGCCTATCAAAAACATATACGAAGGAGAAGCGCAATGCAGTATAATATCCCCCTGGGTGGAGCGAAGATCGAGTTCGACGTATTTTAGAGGATTATTAGAGTGGGACCGAAAACGATATTCTAGAAGGTGAAACTACACACGAGTTCGAAGGTGCACAACACGATTGGTCGTTTAACCGTGCATCGGATTTTTGTGACATTTTCAAAAGAGCATTCGAATATGAAGTAAAAGAAGATGTCTATCAGGGGATGGAACTCGGTAGGGAGTCCCCGCATACTGCTTGTTGGTTGCGGTGGCGCAGGCAACAACACTGCAACAAGGATGCATGACATCGGCATCGATGGCGTGGATATCCTCGCAATCGATACCGATAATCAAGACTTGGATCGGTGCAGGGCTCATAAG
>JAYELB010000291.1:0-10027 GCA_034717055.1 Methanobacteriota archaeon | reverse complement strand
AGATAGTGAGGTTACCTCGCTTGATGCACTGATGATCCTGCAAAAGGCAGCCAGTTAGTTTGTATGAAAGCATGGTATCTGCTGCTCGGATTGATGATGTTGTGCGCCGCAGGAGTCGGTACAGTCGACTCGAGCAATAGATATCTTGCCGATCAGAATCCGACACCTTTCTTGATCTTTGGGCATGTCTTGTACGAGGACGGTGCTCCATGTAACAGTCCGATCGTCAATATAACGAATCCGGGTACAGGTGCAACATGGTATGCAGATACGGCCTCTGACTCCAATTGCTACCGGACCCTCCTCACGCTTGCGGATGTGAATGCTGGCGACGTGCTCAAATGGAGAGTCACCGATGGCACAGTCTTTGACACCACAAATCGTACGGTCGGTCAGAGCGATCTTAAGAGTGGCGGGATATTCGGCTTTGATATGATGCTCCAGTCGATAGCACCCATAATCACAGGATATGCTCCCGAATCTCAGATTCATGATACCGGCGATGCAACGCGGAGATTCAACGTCACGGTCGATCAGGTTGCGAATGTCACGTGGCTGATCAATGGCTCACCGGCTCAAACAAACGAGAGCGTGACCGATGCGTCCTACACGCATACAAACGTTGCAACTGGTGTCTGGAACGTCTCTGCGAGAGCGAGCAATGCTAACGGCACTGATATGCAGGAGTGGTTATGGGACGTGAGCATGCTACCACCACCTGTAAACAGAAGCAGGGTGCTTGAATACGGCAGTTCGAATACCACAGAGCCTGTTCTGTTCATAGCCTATGGGTGGGTCTTTCATGAAAACCGCAGCGGATGCACAGGTGCTGTGGTGAACATAACCAATCTCAACACAGGCATGCAGTGGACTGCTGAAACGCGTCCTGCTCATTACTATTATCAACTCATGCTCGATGCTGCGAACACAAGTGCAGGCGATGTGCTACAGATCAATGCGAGCAAGGACGGTGTGTTGATCAACAGCACAAGGTGTAACATAACTGATGCAGAGGTTTCGGATGGCGCCGCGATGGTCGATCTGAACGAAGGATCGATTGATCTGACCGTATCCGGGATATTACCTCCAGGGGGTTTTTATGCCGGTAGGAACAGCACGATTGTGGCGGTTGTCGCAAACAATGGCACTGCATGCACCGATGGGTTCGAGGCGAATCTCTTCGTGAACGACGGGACACCGACTGGGGCGGTGCACGTACCATCAATATGTCCGGGAGGTGACCGGTCTATCAACCTCAACTGGATGCCGGATCATGAAGGAAACCATACCATAGTGGTCATGGCAGATTCTGGCGGGGCTATCAATGAGACCGATGAGAGTAACAACAACCGAAGTGTAGATGTATATGTCAGATTCACCGATACCGATCTTGCAGTCATGGATGGTATCACTCTCAACAAAACACCGCTCGATGGTGATATTATAGGTGTGAATACGACCATCAAAAATCAGGGAAACGATTCTGCAGAGAACTTCACGGTTGCATTCTATGACAACAATAATGTTTTTCACACCGGAGTGATGAGTCTGGGCGCTGGAGATTCGGATACTCTTTTGGCATATTGGGGTGCGAGTTGTGGCAAGCATGCTATCAAGGTGATCATCGATCCGGATAACACGATATGGGAGACTAATAAGACGAATAACGAGGGAAGTTTTGGGGTATCTGTAAATCGTTCGAGGGATTTTGCTATAACAAACGTCACCTTTGCTCTCGATGGCATGCCGTGCAATCCACTCGAACTGGAATGGGGTATGACTGTTACGGTAAATGCCACAATCGAGGCTATGAATCTTGCCAATCGCGATTGTCCTGTGAGCGTTAAATTCTACAGGAATGCACATGGCTGGTATCCTATTTATGGTATCAATGAAACCAAACTTTTGTTTGAAACAGGTAATAGCACACAATATGTCGCGGTAGAATGGAATATCGGGGATTACTATTCAATAGGCGACCTGCACATGACCGCTATAATCGATCAGGATGATGTGATAGATGAACCGGACGAATCGAACAATGAGATGGTTATTCCGATATATGTAAAAACATCTGACTTCACGGTTACGGGTGTTTCCGCTAACGTGACATCGGTGACATTTGGCGAAATAGTGGAGCTAAACGCCACGATCAAAAATCTTGGGGATGCAGCAGGGAATGTGGATGTTGCTTTTATGGCAAACAGCACAGATGTGCCTGAAAACAGGGATATTTCTGTTAGTAATGTCTCTGTTGGTGCAGGCGGTACGGGGTATGCGACCGTTCACTGGAATACCAGCAAAACAAATCTGGCTGGCGACTGTATGATAACTGTGGTGGTTGATCCGGATTACAGAATAGTGGAGTCCAACGAAAGAAACAACATCTTCTGCGGTACGGAAATATTCGTGAACGGCACAGATCTTAGTGTATCAGATATAACAGCGTATAATAAGGATGTAAACGAGGATGGTGGGGATATATACTATATATACTATTTATATGGAGAGGATGATCTATTTAATGTAACTGCAACTATAGAAAATATTGGTGCAATACCAGCAGGCGAATTTGCTGTTGAGTTTTATTATAATGGTTCGGTATTTGATAGAGTGAACATCAGTGGTCTTGGTGTCGAGGAGAACTGTACCGTGGATACGGTATGGGATCTTTCGGATGTAGACATCTATGGCTATGAAAGACGGATGCTCAACGTCAGAATTGACGGATGCGATAATCCGGATAACGATCTTGCAAACAATGAACGAGTCATTTGTGATGGTGCAGGCATATCTGTGGATAATCCATGGAACGTGAATGAGGTCTCATTTGATCTTGACACTGATAATCTAAAAGAAAGCGAGGATGTAACTATTGCCGCGACCGTGGAAAATCTGGGCAGCAGAGACTGGGTTACCAGTGTGAGATTTTATCTGGACGATGAGTTATTCAGAGAGAAAGAATTATATATCACTGCTAACAGCACAAATTCTACAGAGGTGGTCTGGAATCCCGCGTTGTCATTCGTCGGTCCAACTAATATATCAAAGACCTACGGGATCGGGGTATATGCTGGCAGGACTGACACTGACGGATTTGTGTGCGATAAAATAACCGTAGTACCCGCGGATCTGACCGTCAATATATCCCTGGATTCCGATTACAACATGATCGTTACCGCCGGAAACAACGAAGACTGGACGGTGAACACCACGCTCTGGGTCTACGATGTGGATCATACGGTTTATACGATCAGCGAGAGTGGTGAACTCAGGATATTCAATCCGGACGCTCTCAATATGAGTACTCATTTCTTTGGTGAAATCGATCACACCCTCGTCAGGGCAGGATATGAGGTCTTTGATGACCATGGTAATCTACTCGATAACAACATCGATAAGTGGGAACCGGGGTCACATCGCACACCAATCGACGCATGGTCTATATGGGGTGCTGGCTGCAACATCACCATAAAGTACTGGGACATAGGACAACCACACCAAGAACCGGGGTATGCTACCATCGAATCAGGTGCACTGCTTGGTAGTATGCCAGTGACACTTACCGCGGGTGAAACAAAGAACTTTACGATAAAATGGAATGTGACTGGGAGGAACCATACACTGTGGACGCAACTCGGCAGTACAAATGACAGTATAGATCTGAATTTTGACATCGACCTTGCCATAAACGTTTCTATGAATAATACGGTGTATGATGGGGATCAGGAAGCCATAATGGCTGACATAACAAATCTCGGACATGGAAACGCAAGCAGCTTCAAGGTCAAGTTCTTCAATGACACAAACCTGTTCCACACAGAGTATGTCACACACCTCGATGGCAACGTCACAACCATAGTCACTGCCAACTGGACTGCGGACACATGGAATGAAAGTGAAGGGAAAGCCACGTTAAATCACCTTATAGGGGTTGAGATTGTCCCATGTGAAAATACTGATATAAATGTGAGAAATAATCACATCAACAAAATCGTCAGGGTTAGTCCCACACGCGACTTCTCGGTTACGAATATAACGTTTGTTCAGGACAAAGAGACCGAAGAGACAACAATCGGCGCACTCATCAGAAATTTCGGAAGAACAGGGGGCACCAATGTCTCCATCTGTGTGAACAACAGCACCGACACCACACTGATATACTCTGGTACCCACCTGATCAATTCCGAATGTTATGTGAATGTGACGTGGAATGCAAGTATGGTTGGTGACTGCGCCATCAATGTCACGGCTGATCCTGACAACCGGACACTGGAGACCATTGAATCGAACAACAGCATGACGCTACCCGTATACATAGAGGCACCTGATCTGATTGTCGAAAGTCTGATGATAGCCCCCATCGATCTGATAGAGGGCGATACTACAAAGATAACCGCCACGGTTGCAAACATCGGCGACAGGGATGTGGATAACGTTTCAGTCATCTTCTGCGACCGCGGAAACCAGATACGGCGCGGGAAATGGATTCTCAAGAAGGGTGCACCGACTGTAACGATAACAGAGCCAGATGCTGCCTGTATTAGGGTACATTTTAAAGAATTGGCTCTGGTTGGCTGTACTGAACTTTGCATCTATAATGATGACGGAGTGCAACTCACTATGAGGGGCACAACCACCACGAACATGTGGACAAAATGGATACCGGGAAGCAGTATTAGAATTTGTATGTACGATCACCCCGATAATCATGCTGAAATTGACAGATATGAGTACCGCAGGATATTTAACAGAACCACTATTTCTCTCGGAGCGAATACATCAAAAGTAATCCATGCGAACCGGACTGCATATCCTTCGGGACCACATGAAATCGGCGTGTTCGTGGATCCCGATGACGTTATTCTCGAGTTGAATGAAACAAATAACGAGTTGATGAACTCCATTGTGGTGCAGGGACCTGACCTCAGTGTTGATCTGGAATTGAACAACACAAATCTGGTTGATGGGGGTATTATAAACATAACCGCGTGTATCAAAAACGTCGGAGTCCTGCCTGCTAACAATTTTACGGCACAGATTAAGATAGATGACAAATGCGTAAGCGAGTCTGTGAATATAACTCTCCTCCAAAATGGGACACTAAACATCTCCACAATATGGAAAGCAACAATCGGCGACCACACCATACAGGTTATCGCTGATCCGGACGAGACCATCTTTGAGACGAGCGAAGAGAACAATGCTGATTCGATCTATGTTTTTGTAAACGCCCCGGACTTAAATGTCACAAATATTGAGTTAAACCCGGTTGATCCGGTGGATGGGGGCGAGACATGGATAAACGCAACCATCACTAATCAGGGATTCCAGCAAGCAAATGACTTTTCAGCAGATGTATTTTACGAGTACGATAAATTCGAAGGCGCATTATCATGCGAACGTTATTTCATATCCGGGGGGGACCCGTGGGGTGAGCGGTGGGTAAACCTGACATGGAATAATAAAACAGTGGATGCCGGGTGCATATATGTCCATATCGAAGAGATATCCGGAAACCCGATGCTCAGTGTCTTTGATGGGAATAACACACCGGTTACCAACTCCACGGCATCGAGATGGATTGCTGTGATTGGAAATGCCGCAAATATCAGTATCTATGCTGGCAAGCAGGGTCACAGCCGAAATTCGATCGCTCTGCGATTTTATGCAGGAAACATGACACGATTTGGCGGTCTAACTCTCGGCATCAATGAATCGGCGACTCTTGATATGGAGCAGAAGGTGAGCACAGGTGGCCACAATATCATGGTCTTTGCAGATTCCGGAAACAGCATGAATGAGAACAATAAGGAGAACAACATCAGGAAAGAGACGGTGGAGGTGCGGCCAAGCAGGGACTTTCTGGTTTCTTATATGTCTGTATCTGCCAACGGATCTCCTATCAACACCAATAACACGCCACTGGATGGTGATCCTATAACTGTCAATGCCATTGTTGGGAATACGGGATTTAGAAAAGGTATCGTTGATATCGCGATCATCGATGAGCACGGGTGGGTGGATGCTAATCCACGCTATGAACTAACCTCTTATGGATATGCATACGTCATCGGTTATCCTGGGGCGGATGCAATAAAGGTGCACTTCAGCAAACTGAATGTTTCACCAAACAATGTTGTTGAGATCCGGGATGAGGATGGAACACTGCTGTGCACGATCAGCGGATCCGCATCGATCTCCCCATGGCTTTATAGCGATAAGATTTACGTATACCGGGTCATGAAACCAACTGCTTATGGCACTTATAAGTATATTGCCTGTGAGATCGACCGGTATCAGTACAGAAAAATAAATCGAACCACAGTGAAGCTTGCTGCAAACGGGACTGCGTACGCACCTGCACGTTTCAATTCAAGTGCGGATAACCATACCATATATGTGATCACTGACCCCGATGACAAGATTGGCGAGTTGGATGAGTCTAACAACGAGGCGAACGAAACCATATATGTAAAGCCATGCCGCGATCCCGCTGCTGCTGATATAATGTTTAGCCCGGAGATGCCATATCCGGGTGATGCGGTGAACATAACCGCAACCGTCGTAAACAACGGCAACAGAACCTCCAACTTTACGGTTGATCTGACTGCCTTGAAATCCGAATACCGTCCGCATGAGTCCCCACATGGATCAGGTCTGGCAAAGGGTTTTGATGAGGTGATCACCACATACCCGGAGGCGGATTGGACCTGCGTTCATTTTACCAGAATATCCACCATATATGGATTTGGGAAGGCGTTTTTGCGTGTATATGATGGGGGCGGCAACATGTCAACATACTATTACGGCTTTGAGGGGGCTGATATATGGGACTGTGTACGTGGTAATGTCAGCAGGCTGACGATACCGAAACTCGCCAAAGTCACTAATATCCATGGCTGCAACATCGATGAGGTGGCTCACATCGTAACACTCAACAGAACCACAGTGACCCTGCGTCCGGGTGAGACTGCCAACATCACAGGCACACTTCCAAACGTACGCATCGGACACCGCTCTATCAGTTATACAGTCACTACAAGAGTCGATCAGGACAATATAGCATTCGAGACCGATGAGTCCAACAATGCTGCCAGCAAGGTTTTGACTGCACGCTGTCCTGACCTGACTGTGGATGATACACTACATTTTACCACTGATGGAAAAACTAAGGTTGGGATCAAAAACATCGGAACCGGTAAAGCAGATGATGTGGAGGTGAGATTCGGTCGTGACGTTGAGTTTTCCGGACATATAAGGCATGGTATGAGGATGCCCCCCAATAAAACTGATATTGATAGTGACACCGATGCGATCAGGGTCCATTTCAAAAAGTTGAGGATTGCCGATTCGGATTCATTGTACATCAGGAAAAGCGGAGGGTCCCCAGTTCTACAGAAGTACACCAGAGGAGACTACTCTGATATCTGGAGTGACTGGGTGGACGGGACTTATTTGCGAATATACCGTGATAGAAATGTGCGGTTTGAGGTCGATCGATATGAATATGCAAAGGACGAATTTGTGGGGGATATTTCTGGTGGTGGAACTGAGAGGTGGGAGATTCCATGGACCGAGTATGATGAGCCGTATAATCTGACGATAGATGCCGATCAGGGGGATGATATTGTGGAGAGCAATGAGGATAATAACAACGAAACGATATCCATCTATGCGGATATTACGCCGGTGTGGCTATATTTCGCCCAACCGACTGCAGATAAACTGGTAGTGGATATAGAATCGCTCATTGAGGTCACGATTATGAACTATGGAGTTGCCCCAACTGGCAAGTTCAATGTCACACTGGAGGTGAGGGATGCCAACGGTACTGCTACTTTTAATCAGACCAAGCCTATTTCGTTATCTGCGAAGCAAAGCGCTAAAGTAGCGTTTGTGTGGATACCATCTGATCCTGGTGACTACAGCGTATCTGCCATAACAGATTCTGGTGGAAATGTGAATGAACTTAAAGAAGATAACAATGTTGCATCGGCGGGTGTATATGTCTATCCTTTCAGCGGCTACACCGGTGGTGGATCGCTGGTAAATTACAAGCATGACATGGTTAACGGTAGTGTGGTATTCACAATCGGTGATAGTAAACGTCTGTCGAGCTGTTCTAAGGATAGTGCGCTCACGGTCAACTTCGATGACGTTATTCCCGCAAAAGTGAAGTTTGCACGACTTTATCTGTACGTAGACACAGGTTCGAATCAAGGCAGAACGGTTGCACTCCCAATAGAAGTGGGTATGGAATTTAATGGACGTAAGGTGCAAACAGGTAGAAGATATACTGATATTTCTGTTGCCAGCGGTTGGAATGTTACTTATGGATTGTACTGCTACGATGTAACCAATTATATTGAAAAGGAGAATATGGCTGTAGCAACAAGGATATCCCCTATATATAACGGGTATTATTATTTTGGTATAGCTGCCATAGGTCTTTTGATTGTGGGAGAGGATGACGATGCAATATTGACAAAGTACTGGGTCAATGAAGGTATCGACGTGATGATGGCTAAGAATTGGCGTTTTCCAACTGGTCTTTCCTTTGGGGATTGTATCGTGTCAGCCGAATTCGTTGATGTTGAACCGGGGGATCTAGATGGTGTGAATGCAACGTTCATGGCGATTTTAAGCTTGATGAGCGAAGAAGAACTATTCCAAGAGGCAAACGGTGAGGGGGATGTTCTGCGGTTCAATGGGCATAAGCTAGGCAGTCTCAAAGGTAAAAGCCATTGGGCCTATCAAAATCCCACTGGCGCAAACACCATAGCTATGACTGGCGACAAATGGGAAAGCGTGACTGATGATTTAAAACGCGGAAACAATCTTGCCACGATCCAGAGCAAAGGTAACTTTGTAGTACCGAGCAACGCCTTCTTAGTCCTTCGCTACCCTCCGGACTTAAGCGTAATCAACCTCACCGCCCCGAAGAGCACCGTAGTTGGCGCACACCACTCGATCAACGCCACCATCAGAAACGACGGTAGGAGCGATGCACACGACTTCAATGTAACATTCCACATCGACGGAAAGCAGATGGTCCGAATCCCGCACATCGATCTCCCTGCTGGTGAGAACGTGACGCTCCATCTGTACAACTGGACTCCGATGCTGCTTATGCATTCATACAATCTCACGGCTGCTGCCGATGTGCTGTCAGGCGAGGACTGGACCGAGATTGAGACCGAGAACAATGCGATGACAAAGCACGTCACAATCGAAGAGGGTGGGTTTGGGAACCAGACCGGACCAAGAGGACCCGGAGGCGGCAGCAACCCGACGGGCGGTGAGTTTACAGAGGAGATTACCGGAAGGGTTATGCAGGGAATGAAAGAATTCCTCTCATTCGGAGGGGGCGGAGGCGCCGGAATGTTTTCGCTCACCGAGTGGATCATGAAGGGTGCTGTCTGGCTTGTGCTGGTGCTCTTCGTGTGCACCGGATACCGGATGGAGCAGAGGAATTATGGGCGGGTGGGTGTTAAGTTTGGGTAGTCATATTTAAGGCATTCCAAAAAGTAATAGTTAGAGGTGTAAACGATGGAACCGGAAGACCGCATAATAATTGATCCGGAGATACTTGCAGGTAAGCCGATACTGGGCCGCAACGCAAGTGAAGGTATTGAGCCCGAAATTCACCTTGTCTCGGAGGTCGACGTTTTTCATTTGACGGAAGACAGTACTCTCATCACCGTTAATCCGAATCTCCGGTCTTGGAATATAATAGGGAGCTCCGGGATGTTGCGAGGCGATGCGAGCCCGATAGGGTCTGAGTCCGTGACACGGTATCAACGGATACGCTTGGGTTCTCGGGAGGCACAGAGTGTTCTCCTTACAGGAGTTGTGGTGTCAAGCCTATAAACGGTGAGGCATTACAGATGGCACTCTGGGAGTCGCAGATTAAGAATAGGGCGGTTACCCGCCCTTTCTCATCTCAGAACGGTGCGTGAGACTTTCACCTCACACCGCTCAAGCATTTCATAACCCTTTCTGTATCGGGCAGCAGTTTGGTCAT
>JAYELB010000290.1:0-2308 GCA_034717055.1 Methanobacteriota archaeon | reverse complement strand
TTCCCGGGTGCAGAAGTGTTTATTGCTTTCTAATGAGTCCATTCTCGCACCTCCATAATTATAGTTGGGGAAATCAGGATAGATAAGTTTATCTCTGGTTCTTCGAGATTTTTTATTATTTTCTGACCACCATAATTCTTGGCAGTGCTTCAGGTCTTGAGAGGCAGGTGAACTTGACTTTTTTTGTAATGGCCAGACTGATGTGCAACACCACGAAGAACATGAAAACAAGGTGATCATGCCCCACAGGATAGTAATATCCGCGTGTTCTTGATCAGGTTGACCGTTAAAGAAATCAAAAATTCTCCCGCGGATCTGCGATCGCCCCTCGAATCGCGCTCACAGCCGCGGTTTCGACCGATGAAAGATACATCTCAGTGCTGCTGTCCCCCATCCTGCCCTTGAAGTTCCTGTTCTGCGTGGATAGTGTCTCCCCCCATCTTCGAGCGCAACCGTCCATCCGATGCAGAACCCAAATCTCGGCGCACAGACGATAGCGCATTATCTGCTTGCATAGTCACTCTTCCAAGTTTTGAGACGAAAGCTTCTTTACAAGCATATTGGCTATCTCTTCCAATGGTGTTGAGCGCAAGTCAATGTAGCCTATTGTCTCATTGATTATAGGAATCTCAGTGTCGTCGATCTTTACCGGAAGGATGTATTCTTTGTGTTCCCTGAATGCTCTCGCCTGTGCACTCTCAAGTTCGTGCCGAGTCCAGAGCTTTTGAGCATAAGCATGAGATAAGAAGACTACACAGTAATGAGCCTTGTCTCTATAAACCGATTGAAGATGTTGGTAAAGGTCTTTTCCCCAAAGGTCTGCTTGCTCATACTTATCATAAAAAACGCTTATATCCTTCTCTTTCAATAGTCCAGCCAGCCTTTCGGCAAATTTGCGGTTTTCGCCAGCGAAAGAAAGAGCAACTTGGTATTTGTATTCCGATTGCCCCTGACGCGGGGGGAATTCGTTGATTGAAATTGATTCTGACATCGACATCGACTCGGCTACCAGTAACCACATCTCTTCCGATGTTGTATACTCTCGGTCAAGAACATCGTTGAATGTGATGGCGATGTCGATTGGCACATCGCCCATGACCGTTGGCTTCATGCCAATGATCGTCATTTTTGTCTCGTTTGCGTCGATTTGTGGGATTGTGGGTATACGTCTAAACTCGATGTCACTCGATGGCTCGATTTTGATATTCTTTGCATGTATCGAGCCTGTATTTGTTATCGTTATCTCGATTCGCTTCCATGTGTTTGGTTTGAATGTTTCCTCAGGGAATTTTAAGGTTATTTCTGGCTTGCTTTCCTCTTGTGTTTTTTTTGCGTTCTCTTCCGATTGTTTTGCATACCCAATCGCTTCTTCGTAGTTTCTTTGGTCGAATGCATGTCTTGCTTGCGTTAGTGGTTCGCCGGGTATGGTTATGCCTCTGGTTCTGATTTCGGCTAAAATTGCTTCAGCTTCTGAGATTGATCTGAATGCGAGGTCGTGGTCGTACACTGCTTTCCTTTCGTATGCTACGCCCTTTGCTTTGTTTGCCGAGTCCTTTGCTTCTTCAAAATTGTTTTTGTTCAGTTCTGCTTTTGCGTGCTTCAAAAACTCTTCTGCTTCATGTAGTCTCACACCTGCAGATTTCAGTTCTTTGATCTCAGATTCGATGGAAAAGATGATGCCAGAAGATTTTAAATACTCTTTGTACGCGCCAGATGACTTGATCTTGCCGAGTGCTTCTTTTGCACGGCCTCTGACAACATCACCAGAATCGCTGATCGCTTTTTCAATCGCTGAAACTGCTCTCGGATCGCCAATCTTACCAAGCGCTTCGGCAGCAACCCAATCATGCGCAGCGTCATACTGAAGAGTGGCGATCGGTGGCTCAACCGCCCTCGGATCGCCAATCTCGCCAAGCGCATTGGCAACACGCGAACGTACACGCAGATCCTCATTACCAAGGGCGACTATTAGATATGTAACCGCTGGCACGCCGATCTTGCCAAGCGATTCAGCAGCCCAACCACGCAGATTCGAATCTTCATCCTGAAGCGCAATGGTCAGTGGCTTAACCGCTCTTTCGTCACTAATACTGCCAAGCGAAACGACAGCACGTTGACGTACCCAGGCTTTGGGACGAAATTCATATACACCCCCTCCAGTGTGGCACTACAGCACCCATAACTTCCAGATACCCCACTCTTCGGATATTGTGCCCCACAAGCTTCAACCGCGTCTCAGTCTCCTTCCGCGATTCAAGCCGTTTCTTCAGTGGCGCGCCAAATCGGCACTTCACCATCGAATTGACCG
>JAYELB010000289.1:0-2314 GCA_034717055.1 Methanobacteriota archaeon | reverse complement strand
AGCAGGCAAAGGATACGATAGGGGAATTTGGGGGTATTGTAAAGGCGGAATCCGGAGATTTCGAGGAAGTCTTCGTGTTGGATATGGAGGGGATCGTCGTTTCGTCCACAGATTGGGAGATCCTCGGGGGTGATAAATCATCGCGTGAATATTACCGCGCCGGGTTAAACGAGACGCATATAACGGACATATACGAATCCCCTGCACTTCAAAAACCAACTATGCTTGTATCAACCCCACTTATCATTGGTAATAGGACGGTTGGCGTGGTGGTTGGAAGGATCAACATAAGCACGATCCACAGGACTATAAGCGACCGCAAGGGACTTGGGGAAACCGTAAATATATTCCTGACCGATGGGGATGGTAATCTCATCAGCAGTTCGGGAGATCTATCGGCAACCTCACCAATAATACGGCATGACGCCAGCCAGGATTGTTCCGGCATATACGATCGCGATGGAAGAGATGTCATCGGTGCTCAGGCATATATCCCTGACCTGGGATGGTTTCTGATCGTTGAACAGGATCATGATGAGATATTATCTGCTCTGCATACGATTTTAGAACGGGCGATTGCGGTTACGTTTGGCATCATCATCCTAACCAGCCTCTTCTCCATATTTGTCACGAAACGGATCGTAAAACCGATCAGGCAACTGTACGAAGAGACCGAAGCAGTGGCGAATGGAGACTATTCGGTGCAGGTTCCAGTGATATCAGATGATGAGATCGGAACACTGACCGGGCGGTTCAATGAGATGACATCCAAACTGGGAGTGGCACACAGAAAACACGAGGCTAAGATCGCTCTCGTCAACCGCGATCTCGAGGATCAGAGGAACAAACTCGCGACCATCCTCCAGAGCATGACCGACTGCGTCTTCACTGTTGACCATGATTTCAGGATAACCATGTTCAACCGGGCATGCGAGGAGTTTACAGGCATCAGCGCAGATGATGCCATCGGAAGGTTCTGCCATGATCTATTTCCGAGCACTGAATGCGAGATACGGTGCCGCCTCTGGGGGCACTCGAATGATCGCCCCGCTGGAACCTGCTGGCAGACACACGTCACCGATGGGATGGGGCGGAGCGTTCCGATTATGGTGTGCGGCGCGCCGCTCCATGACACTGATGGCAACGTTACTGGCCATGTAGAGGTACTCAGGGATGTCACCGAACTTGCAAAAGTGACCAATGAACTGAGAAGCGCAAACACTGAACTCGAGATTGTAAATGCAGAGTTGAGAAAACTCGATCAGCTCAAAACAGACTTCTTAAACATCGCATCCCATGAACTGCGGACACCGCTCACATCGATCAAAGGGTTTGCCGGATTCGTGGCCGAGGAGAAGCTTGGAGAACTGAATGAGAGGCAGAAAGATGCTCTTTCAAAGGTTGTAGCAAACAGTGACCGGATGACCCGCCTGATTAACAACATGCTCGACATGTCAAAGATACGGTCAGGAAAACTGGAACTGAACATCGCCAGACTGGACCTGTCAGAGTTGATCGGCAGCGTTGTTGCGGATATGAAACTGATTGCCGAAGCGAAAAATATCTCATGCACCGCTCACGTCCCGGATAGGCTCGTCATCGAGGGGGATCGTGACCGTATTGAGCAGGTTCTCGTGAATCTGCTCGGCAATGCAATCAAATTCGCACCGTTTGACGGCAGTGTGTCGGTCACTGTAGTCGATCACGAGACCTGCGCCAGGGTCGAGGTCTCTGATACGGGCATCGGCATCGCTCCTGATGATCTGGCGCATACCTTTGAGGAGTTCTGGCAGGCCGATAAGAGCAAGGGCACCGGTCTTGGTCTTGCAATCGCAGCAAATATCGTCCGTGACCACGGCGGCGCGATCTGGGCGACGAGCGAGATGGGAGAGGGCAGCACGTTCGGATTCAGACTGCCGAAGACGGTGTCACAGCCACAGGGTTTTGGGGATGCGTGAAGCGGCACAGGACCCGACCCCGAATTTTGGAACATGCTCAGGTACCCTGTGGTATGAACCACAAGATTTCTGTGTTAATCTTGTGTAATCTCGTGGTTTTCTATGTGGATACCCACATAATACTCGAGTAAGTACGAATTTTGGATATACTTCTCATTTAAACACCCCCCCAGTCTCCTTATACCACAAAACAAGATCCAGATGGCTCATAGGGATTCCAACCCCCTCTGAAAGTTCTTTCATCCCTTCCTCTATCTCAAGATACCTCCGCCGCGATAAGGAAGCTGGAACCTCCTCGATCACCTGAAGCGATCTCAGATTCTTCAGTATGTGCCTGTCAAGAATCGCAAGATCCT
>JAYELB010000288.1:0-2321 GCA_034717055.1 Methanobacteriota archaeon | reverse complement strand
CAGGCTGAACGGGACGTACGCATGATGAAACTGAGGCAGAAGATATCAGGTACTTTCCGGACTGCTAGAGGGGCAGATGTGTTCTGTAGTATTCTGCTGGGTATATATCCACAGTGCGAAAGAACGGATGTCATGTGCTCGATGCGATTCAGAATGCGCTTAGAGGGGATCCGTTTATGCCATCTGGCTGTGTGGGTGAGTAGTTACGTGAATTGTATGATTTGCAGAATCAGAAAATTGTTTACAAAGTTTCGCACCACTCGTTTCCGGAAGTTTACTCCGTACATGATTTGCAGTTTCATTGAGCTCAAATTCATGGCAGCATATACCCGCTGCACACCTTCCAGTTATCCATGATCACAGTCGGTGACACGCTCTGCACGCCGTCTAGTTTCTTAACCTTCTCCGCGATGAATGTCCTGAGCGCACCCCCGTCCGTAAGCCACACTTCGGTCATGATCATGTGATCTCCTGCCGAGGTCGCAACGAATTTTACCTCTGAAAACTCGCTCAAACGCAATGCAACATCGAGGAGATGCGAGGGTTCGACATCGATTCCGACGAGGGCAACTGAGTTATACCCAAGCTTTGCCGGATCGGTTACGACTGTGTACTGTTTGATGACCCCACCTTCCTCGAGCGCACGTACACGGTTTCGTATCGTGGATTCGGCAACATCGAGTCGTGCAGCAATCTCGGTGTGTGGTGTGCGTGCGTTCTCACGAAGTATGTCTATTATCAACAGGTCTCTTTCGTCAATCATTGTGGTATCACCATATCGATTTTCGTACTTTTGCCAGGATTTATGGACGATTTCCGCACCATAATGTTATATACTCGCAATACATATCACTATGACTGTAGACTATTAAAGGTTTGCGCAATCGTTGGAGGTAGCAATTCATGGATAACGAATGGAAGGACAACAAGGAATCGTATGAAGTGCTGGATGGCAGAGGACTCGCAGGCAACTTCCTGTCAGCGGTCATTGCAAAAGCCGAAAAAGTTGCTGCTGGCAGTGGAATCTGTGTGATTCAGAGTTTCGAGCCGATTCCGCTCTATTCAACTCTGGCGGACCTCGGCTTTGAGCATCTCGTTGAGAAGATTTCGGATAAAGAATACCGGGCGTATTTTTACAGGAAAGATGTAAAAGAAGCATCAGGCAGCATGACGATGCCGCTGCATCCGGCAGCTCTTGCCAATATAGGCAAAACCGACAAAACACTCGGTACGATTGTGTCGCAGTTCTGGCAGCTCGTCTGGAAGAAGGAAGACCCTGCTATCGACATGAAGGCCCGGTACCTGCTCTCACTCGCAAATGGTGTTGGCGCGGGTCGCCTTCGTCAGGCTACGCGGGAACTTGTGAAGGCGTACTACGCGGGCGTTACTGTTTCCGAACTTGACGAACTATTCACACTCCTTGTCTGGAATCAGGGCGTCGGCAACTTCGCGTCAGAGATCAGCCCATCACCGCTCTTTGCAGCATATCAGTTGATAAAGAGGCTTGAGCACGAGGGAATGGACCGGGGCGAGGTGCTGGCGGAACTTGTCAGGAAGTTCGGCGAGGAGAACCCTGACGTGAGCGTGCTCGAACAGAAGAGGTGATCCGGATCAATGGATTAATCGATCGATAGATTACTGGATTAATGAGATTATGGAGGTTAAAAAGATGAGACAACACTTTGCATCGGTGGCTATGATGTCACTGATGCTTTCAACACTTCTGATCCTTGCTTGTACGGGATCAGCAGTGGCATCAGTCTGTGTAGAATGTCACAGCATCATTACCCCTGAGATCGTTGAGGATTTTCAGAGCGGGGCGATGGGTGACGACGTCGATTGCTCAAGCTGTCATGGATTCGCACACAGTTCGGCTAATACCGTTGATAAGGCGAAGATGCCGACACACGAGACGTGCGGTGCGTGCCATGCGGAGCAGGATTCCCAGTATATGGACGGAAAGCATAGCCTAGCGTGGACTGCGTTTCAGGTGATGCCGACGACGAAAGACCAGCCAAAAGAACTGATGGAGGGTCAGAAGGGCTGCGGAGGCTGCCACAAGATGGGAGCGAAGGATGAGACCGGATGGGATGAGTACCACTACGGCGTGGTGGGCTGTGACAACTGCCATACGAGGCACAGTTTCTCAGTAGAGGAGGCTAGAAGGCCCGAAGCATGTATGACGTGCCATCAAGGATTCGACCATGCCCAGTGGGAGATGTACTCGACCTCGAAGCACGGTGTGATCTACCTGACAGAGGGGGACAACTGGGACTGGAGCGCACCCCTCTCCGAGGCGAAAGCAAGTTACACCGGTCCCA
>JAYELB010000287.1:0-2325 GCA_034717055.1 Methanobacteriota archaeon | reverse complement strand
GGAGGGTAAGATGTATACAGGCTTCAATTTACCTAAATCTTGTGTTATGATCTGCTTTGATTTCTAAAGATCATCTGTTATCGATTTAATAACATTTTATTATACTTTTAAGATTTAAATTAGCACTCATTACATAATTTAGAACATCATTTGCATAAATCCGTAACAACAAGTTGTTGATTTGTACATAATACCCCCATTTACCCTCCAATTTGGAGGGAATACGGCCAACGATACTTTTTTAACGATTGTAGAGACTGCAAAGAAGTTAGGTGTGAGCGCGTATGCGTATATCTATGATCGTGTCAGCAAGCGTTTCTGCATGCCATCGCTTGCGGAAATGATTTAGAGCGAAAGGGGTTTTGGGGATGGACTATGATGCCTGTCCGGATCTTGTTGAACCGTTTCTTAAGGTCGGGGTCGTGGACATCTTAGAGATCGTCGAGCGTGAGATGTAGTATGGCAAGAACCGGACTTGTAGACATGAGCATATCAGACCACAAGGTAATTATCGCAAGTAATGGGTACGGACACCAGCGGCGGTATGCTTGTGGTGCCGGACACAAGCTTCTGATAGCCAGAGAGCATCACATCGGCAAAAGACATAAAACGTGCGACACCTATTCTCTGAAATGTTCCTCGAATTCAAAAGCGAAGTCGAGTCCGTGCTAAAAAAAGGCACTCAACGCGTCCGGTTACCAGACTAGCGACCTCTACATCGAGGAATCCGCACACTCAGACCTTGCATCGTCGCTTCCGTTCAGATTGGCACCTACATACCGGCAAAGTCCGGCAGCCATCGCGGAGGCTACCCTGGATGCGATCACGATCACGAAAGACTCACTGGTCGGAGAAGTGCAGGCGGTGGGTGCATATATCAATTTTTTCGTCAGCAGAAAGTTCATAGACGATACAGTGCATGAGATCTTTCTGAAGAAAGAACGCTACGGCATTGGCAGCGGGAAAGGAAAGGTGATCATCGAACACACCTCCGCAAACCCAAACGGTCCGTTGCATGTCGGGCACATCAGGAATTCGATCATTGGAGACACTCTCGCAAGGATTTTGAAGACTGCCGGCTATGATGTGGAGATCCAGTACTATGTCAATGATATGGGTAGGTAGGTCGCAATCGTTGCGTGGGTGAGGGATCGTTTCGAATTTGATGATCAAAAGAAGGCGGATCATGCTATTGCGGATGTGTACATCCGTGCAAACCGGGAACTTGTGAAGGATCCTGATCTGGTCTGCCAGAGATGAACTGATGTAGGGAATCGAACATGGCGACGCAGATCTGATCGAGCGGTTCAGCAGTGCCACCGAACTTGCAGTCTCAGGGATCACGTCCACGCTTGAGCGGATGAACGTCCATCATGACCGGTTTGTGCACGAGTCTGTATTTGTGAAAGGCAGCGAGATATCCAACCTTGTAGGGGAACTTAAAGGTTTGGGACTTACCGAGATTGCTGATAATGCTCTCATGGTCCCGATGCCGGCATTTGAGAAGGACCTTGTAATCCTGCGGAGCGATCAGACTTCGGTCTATGTGACACGCGATCTTGCGTATCACCGGTGGAAGGCGGAACAGTGCGACCGCATGATCGATGTTCTTGGCGCTGATCACAAACTCATCTCCAGCCAGTTGTGCTACGTTCTAATCGCATGTGGAGTGAAAGAGCCGGAGAATTGCGATCTTCGAGTTCGTATCCCTTCCCGAGGGGTCGATGAGCACCCGTGCAGGCAAATTCATCTCCGCAGACGAACTGCTCGACGAGGTCGAGAAGCAGGCGCTAACAGAGGTCACAAAGCGCAGACCCGATGCAGAGGAGGGTTTCAGAAACCATGTCGCAAAAGAGGTCGGCATCGGTGCTGTCAGGTACGACATCGTGAAGGTTACGCCGGAGAAGGCGACGACCTTTGACTGGGGGAGTGCGCTTGACTTCGACAAACTCGGAGCGCCGTTTATACCGTACTCTCATGCAAGGGCATGCAGCATCCTTGAGAAGGTACCGCGCATCCCTGAATCGATCGATCCTGCTCCGCTTATGGAGGATGAGATCTCGTTTGTGAAAGAGCTTGCCAGGTTCTCGTACGTGATCGATCTTGCGTCCCGGGAGTTAAAACCGCACATCGTGGCGGTCTATGCACGGGAACTTGCTGAGGTGTTTAACCAGTTCTACAGGCTGTCACCGGTCTTAAGCGCGCCAGATGATGTGCGCGATGCCCGCATCGGGCTTGTCGAGTGCGCACGGATCGTGCTTGCAAGTACGCTTGGTGTGCTCGGGATCGCTGCTCCGGAATCGATGTGATTCCTGGCAAGCGATT
>JAYELB010000286.1:0-2328 GCA_034717055.1 Methanobacteriota archaeon | reverse complement strand
CATATCCGCAGGCGATATTATATTGGGAGATCGCTACTATTGTTCGTATTTCTTGATTGTCATGCTACAGTGGTTGGGCGCGGACTCGGTCTTCCGGATCCATGGCAGTCGCAAAAGTGATTTTCGCAGAGGTAAGCATCTTGGCAAAAAAGATCACATCGTTATATGGAAAAAGCCAAAACAACGACCGAATTGGATGAATGAGTCCATGTACCGCCAAATGCCAAACACGCTTACAATACGCGAGATCAAAATCAATAGAAAAGTCATTACTACCACACTCCTTGACCCAAACAAATTACAAGAGAGGAAATCGATGAACTTTACACGAAACGGTGGTTGATCAAAGTGGACTTCATGTTTATCAAAACAGTTCTCCAGATGGATATTTTGAGGTGCAAAACACCTGACATGGTTTGTAAGGAAATCTGGGTGAATTTGCTGGCGTATAATCTGATCCGAACGGTTATGGCGCAAGCGGAGCATCGTTATAACCTTCCACCACGAACATTGAGTTTCAAAGGCACGTTACAGCAGTTAAATACATGTAAGGAGAGATTTCTGCGCACTGCCAAAAAGTATTTGTCTACTATATACGAATATCTTCTGGAAGCTATTGTCAGTCATCGTGTGGGAAATAGACACAGGCGCAGTGAACCGTGTGCCGTCAAACGATGGCGTAAACCTTATCCGTTACTCACTAAACCACGAGAAGAAGCTCGTAATGAATTATGGGGGGGTGGGGTATCTGCTTAAGGTAGTGGTATTAATCTGTGGGGCTGATTGTATGAACGCTCCAAGGATGCTACTTGAAGCAAGGCGCAAATCCTTGTACCGGGATATGCCAGTCCCTGCCGGCTGGCATGACGCTTATGGTGAAGGCAGGGCCAGTACCGATCGTTACTGGAATATTGCTAAGAGAATCTATAAAAGCATGAAGCTGGACTAATCCGGATGATAATAATAAAATGCGCCAAATGTAAAAGAAAGATTTTTAAATATCAAAAAATCGGAAAAGGCAGATTATGGCACTGCTGGAATAGCAGGATACTCAGGGATTACAGCGTTAGGGATGGAAACGAGGTTAAATGCCGGTGTGGTAATTTGATTGGCGTTGCTGAAGCGAAATGGGTTAATATGCGGCAACATTCTTATATCTATTCAGGCGCGGTAACCTGAAAATAGTACAGGCCACCCGCGACCGCGGAGAATCAAAGAGTGCTGAGACCGCGGACGAGGGGATGTTGACGTACACCATGTGTATGTATGGTTGATCTTTGTAAAAAGGTGTGGATAGGGAGTCTGAGTTTATAGTGTATATACCATAAAAAATTCGTATGTGTTTAGCTAACCACGAGATTACACTAATTTCCACAAGATTTCTGTGTTAATCTCGTGTAATCTCGTGGTTTTATATGTGGACACCCCCACAATACTCGAGTAAGTACGCTTGGGTAGAGATAGTAGGGAGATACTTAAGCGCAGGTGGATCTCGTGGTGCTTAACAACATATATATATATATCATAACCAGATCCTCTGAAAGGGTGAATGAGTGCATGCACTCGCGAATTACCAGAGAGCTGAAAGTATGGAATTGTATACTCAATCCCCTAAAGAAAGGCATACCTTCAGAACAGTGTATGATGCTGTTTTCTTTCGAAATCTTTTGAGAACCACAGAATCCGTCAGAATCAGAAAATTCTCTAAAAGATCTTCCAACCCTCTGCATGGCACCACCCGGAACCCAATTCAATTTTACTTGAGTCGAATTCAATTTTAATTTTTAGAAGCATTTAAATATTGCCACTTCCATCATCCAGAACTATGAGTCTCATAAGAGATGCACAGAACGGACAGATCACAGAAGAGATGAAGACGGTCGCGAAGGTTGAAGACGTCGACCCTGAGTTTGTACGAAAAGGGGTTGCGAGCGGAAGGATCGTAATCCCGGTAAGTCCGTACCGGGAAACCATGTCGTGCGGCGTCGGGAAGGGGATGCGCACCAAAGTAAACGCAACGGTCGGAACGTCGTCTGATATTGTGGACATCGATCTCGAGGTGAGAAAGACCAAAGTGGCAGAGAAGGCAGGCGCTGACACCCTCATGGAACTCTCGACAGGCGGCGATCTTGTGGAAGTCAGGAAGCGCGTGATTGCGGCAACGTCGCTCTCTGTGGGAAGCGTTCCTCTGTATCAGGCGTTTATCGAGGCGATCGAGAAGAATGGTGCGGTTGTGGACATGAATCCCGACGACCTCTTCCGGATCACGGCAGAGCAGGCGAAGCTCGGAACGAACTTCATGGCGATTCATACCGGAATTAACCTCCT
>JAYELB010000285.1:0-10138 GCA_034717055.1 Methanobacteriota archaeon | reverse complement strand
ATAGTAAAGATTCAGAGACTATTAAAGCCTTTTTTGTTAAGCATCTCGATCCTAACAGGAGTATATTCATCATAACTGACCTCGCTTTAGGTTACCCCGGGATCTTATATGATGTCTTCGGTGATAACGTGACTCATCAGTTATGTCTCTTACACTAGAACAAGCTTATAGCCGGCAATTTCCCAAGAAACGCAACTATTGAGCAGGAATTGATGAAATATCGGATTTTAAACATATTTTACAACAGAGATGCGGAAATCAAGATGTTAGAGGAGATGGTAGTAGGGGAAGAACGGGTAATTGGGCAGAATGACCAGAAGAAGTATGAAACATGGCTCAAAGAGAAAATATCTGCTTTCAGAACATTTCTACATGGCCAAAAGCTGAGCAGAAGACGCAAAGATGAAAATCTGGAACAGAGGCCATATCAAGAGGCTCTGGAGATACTCACCGCGTTGATGGCAGAGATAGAGTCATTTGAAAAGTCTGTGCAGAAACGGTTGAAGATGATTGAGAAGAACTGGAAAGGACTTACTGCATTCTATTTCGTAGAGGGGGCACCTACCACAAATAATCTGATTGAGAACTATTATGGGACAAGTCTGAAGACGCATCATAAGAAGCAGTTCAGAACCGAAAGGGGACTTGAGAACCAGATGAAACTCTCATCGATGAAAAGGGCCGGGATACTGGGAAAATGTAGGGAAACCCTGTTGAATACGTATTCGAGACTCATTCCGTTCTTGAGTCCTGGGTGAAGACCGTTTAACGTTTCAAAAGTTGTAGGCATGTTGCAATCCTTCATTAGCCGTGACTATCTTCTCTTTTATTTCAAATAAGCTATTTTTATGACTTTTGAGTGGTTTTGTGTGAGCGGTGCGCGTATTATGATAGAAAGCCAGTATGAAATCCGTCATGAAATGGTTTTACCAGCGGCAACATGGTGAAAATGATGTGAGACTGAGGTATAATGTTCGGCTATCACTAGATTTTTGAACAGTGCCCAAATTGCGTCCATACTCTCAAATAAATTCCCTTTCAGTTCTTCCCACAAATTACGATCTTCTTCGCAAGATTCTTTGCATATAGGGCAGATATGCTCCCCCATCTTGATGCTACCAATGTGCTTTTTACAATAGCCTTTCCTCAGGCTGGATTTTCACCAGCTGGCGAGTATGAATTTATCTCGGCGCTCCAGTGAAATCAGTGTTAATCTGTGGCTAAAATAGTATCAGCCACAGATTAACGCAGATGGACCCAGATTATAGGTGTAAACGACTTTTCAGATCGATAGTGCTCCATTATGGTAGTTGTGGTTGCGTAAGACAATCCGACGTTACCAGAAAGTAATAAAAAGATTCGGTTAAGTTGACACCCCTTTTTACATGAAGCCATGCCTACATACATACCATAGATGCCGCAAACTATCGCCGATCCCCAAAAATCGCAGACCATATCCATCCTACTGCTCGTACTGCTCCTGCCGGGTCAGGCGTGTGCCACCACCGAGATTACGGTGCATCATGCAGATTACGACGGCTGTGTGCTGCTTGTAATCGATGGTCTCGGCGGAGCATACTGCTATCCCGAACTTACACCCCATGCGCTTGACGATTCAACACTTCAAAAGGCAGACTGTGCAAACATCCTCGCAATCGCAGAGAGCGGCACGCGTGTAATCGATGTGCGTGCTCCGGTGACAAGCACACTTCCGGGACATTCGGTCATCGTGACCGGGCGATCGGATGCAACCCCGAATACGGTTTCAGGCAAGACGACAATCTTTGATATCGCGCACGAGAACGGATATTTCTGTGCAGGCGTGATGGAAAACGGAGATTTTAAAGAGATGTGCGATGAACTCGACATAATCCTGCACATCAGGAAAAACTCGATTAAAACCCCTGGAATCGCCATCAATGCAAGCCCACACGGTCACGAAGACCTTTCACGAAACGTTGGCGTACTGATGGGGGGGTGGAGTAATATCACAGAGTATCTCGGCGATAAAGAAAGGGTCCCCCGGTATGTCGCATACAATCGATGGGCTGTCGATGCATCGGATGCGGTCATAGAAAACCTGTGCGCAAGCAACGTCCCGTTTCTCTTGATCATCAACCTTGCTGCCGTCGATTCGGCAGGGCACCACCTCGGAGCGTCAGGATATCTCGGGGTGATCAACGGCACCGATGATGCGATCCCGAAGTTGTACCAGAGATGCGTCGACCACAACCTACTCTTTGTGGTGACCGCAGATCATGGAATGGGCTTTGCAACATCTGGTGCGGCGCATGGCGGGCATGTGTCCGATAAATATAGTGCGCGTCCTGAAAGCCAGCAGATACCGCTTATTTTTTCCGGAAGCGGGATCGGGCAGGGCGTAATCGCGGCGGCAGGGCAGGAGGACATCGCACCGACTGTACTCTGCCAGATGGGGCTTCCTGTCATCTCGTGCGACAGCTCGTACGACGGACGCCCACTTCCGGTCGGCAGGTATGCGGATATGCGTGTGACGACCGGATCGGATGCGGATATTGAGGTGCGTGGTTGCGATGATCTCGTCAGGGGTAATTCGGATTCCGAATTTATATTCAAAGGTCTTGGCGTCGGTTGCAATTACACGATCCTGGTGACGCGGGACGGGAAGGTGGATGAGCACGAGATGTTCTTTGATTCTGCCTGTGTTGTCGATTACTCCGCCTTGGAGGAGTTTTCGGTGGCATTGGATGCGCCAGAAGCTGGAGAAGATGAAGAAGAAGAGTATCAGGCAGATTCGGAAGACGGGACCAGGGGCGGCAGTGGTACGGGAACATACACAAAAATACTGCGCATTGCGATACCGATTATTATCATAAATCTTGTCGGGATATTTTTGATCGTAAAAATTATGAGGGAATGATTCATGAAAACAATTGCAGAGATAAACCAAAAGATCAAAGATGGTGACGTAGCCGTCCTGACTGCAAAAGAACTCTGTGACGCGGTCCGGTCCGGCAAGTCCATAAGCGTCGAAGATGTCGATGTCGTAACAACAGCAACGAGAGGCATCATGAGTGGAACTCTTGCTATACTGGCATTTCCTGTTGCCGATCCCGGTGTCTTTTCCCGTGCAGAGCAGGTTTTCCTAAACGGTGTCCCTGCAAACGCGGGTCCCTGCCCAAACGAGCACCTCGGGATCGTGGATTTGGTCGTTCACGGAACCGCAAAGAGAGACGCTCGATACGGCGGCGGGCATCTCTTCCATGACCTGATCAGTGGCGCAGAGATTGAGGTGGAGGTGAAAGCCGCCGGGACTGGTGAGGAGGTTGAGACTGAGAAGAAGAGTGAGCGCGGGACCGGTGCGGAGATCACCACGACCATCGATATCGACGACATCCCATTCGCACGCATGTTAACGACTCGCAGTGCATACCGGAATTATAACGCATTCGTAAATCCGGGAGATGCGCTTCCTACGATCTTCTCTGTTGCGGATTTTAAGGGAAACTGTAGCGAGGCGGTATTTGGCGGCTGCGGGGAGATTAATCCGCTCGAAAAGGACGCGGGCACCATCGGAGTCGGGACGAGGATTCTGTTAAACGGCGCTGTCGGGTACGTGATCGGAGAAGGTACGAGAAGCACACGCGAGCGGCGGAATATGTCCCTGTTTGCGGACATGCATGATATGAACAGCTCGTGCATCAGTGGGTTTGCCACTTCCGCAGGTCCCGATCTCATTAATTCGATAGCAGTGCCGATACCGGTTTTGGATGATGATATCCTGTCCCGTGCGTCCCGGCTCGATAGCGAGATTAAGCTTCCGGTCGTGGATATTCGGACGAGAAAGGAGATTGGAAGAACCGATTATTCGCAGGTCTGGCGTTCCGGCTTTGATCCTCTGGTGACGTTTGAGCCATCGTTATGCGTCCACTGTAGCGCCTGCAATGTGAAGTGTCCGACCGGTGCGTTTACCGGCAGCGAGATGAACGCTGATCTCTGCTGCAACTGCGGGCACTGCGTATCGGTGTGCGCGGGAGGTGCGTTCGCTGCCGAGATGGGCGCGATTATGCTCCGCGGGGGGGAAATTCCGGTTGCCCTGCGCCATTCAGATCGGAGAGGCGCGATTAAGCTGGCGGATGAGTTGAAACAGAAGATTGAGCGCGGATCGTTTCTTCTGGCTGAACCTGTGCAGAGGTTCGGGTGAACCATAAAAAAAGTTGTCTTGAAGTATGTGTTTAGCTAACCACGAGATTACACTGATTTCCACAAGATTTCTATGTTAATCTCGTGTAATCTCGTGGTTTTTCCACTTCAGCTAAACATGTACGTCTTAAATTCACAATCGATGCGGTAAGAGTTTTGTAGCGGTATTCTCCGGTATCGCCCCAGTTTCAGAGACTTTTTAATTTGTTCTGGTTGGTTGAAAATATGGCGCCAACCCGGAAAATACGGGTATGATTATATGGGTGTAATCAGTGAAATTGGTGTTAATCTGTGGCTAAAATAGTATCAGCCACAGATTAACGCAGATGGACACAGATTATCTGTGTAAACGACTTTTCAGATCGGTAGTGCTCCATTATGGCAGTTGTGGTTGCGTAAGACAATCCGACGTTACCAGAAAGTAATAAAAAGATTCCAGTTTCACGATTATTATTATGTTTTTTAATCTCATCTTATTCAACATTCAGCTGCATGGAAGCCGTACGGTGTGGTAAAATGCAAAGGACATCATTTCGATCTTCTTCATGTAAATCAGTGGCTTGAGAGGGAAGAGATCAACACAGGATAGAAATTTTGGCAGGGCGGTGTTGCAGCGTGTTTTTTGACCAATTGTCAGACGTGAAGACCAAACCTTTATCCAGCCACTGCCCAAGAGTAGACACATGGGCTCGGATATCGGAGACCTGTTTGAGAGACGAGAATCTGAACTCGGCACACACTTACGCGGGCAGATCATCGCAATCGATGCATACAATACGATCTACCAGTTTTTGAGCAGCATAAGACAGCGAGATGGTACGCCGCTCAAGGATTCAAGAGGAAGAGTGACATCACACCTGTCAGGACTGCTCTACCGGACAACAAACCTCGTCGAATCCGGATTGAAACTAGTTTTCGTCTTTGATGGGGTCCCACCGGATTTCAAGGCAGCAACGATCGAGAAACGAAGAGCGATACGGGATACGGCTGAGCGAAAGTGGAAGGAAGCGCTTGCTGAGGGCAGAGAGGATGCGTTTAAGTATGCACAAGCCACGTCCGGATTGCATCCCGAGATGGTCGAGGACTCAAAGTCGCTACTCACATCGATGGGAATTCCGGTGGTAGACGCTGCAAGCGAGGGCGAGGCGCAGGCGGCACGGATGGCGAGATCCGGTGATGTCAGGTTCGTTGGATCGCAGGATTACGATTCGCTTCTCTTTGGCGCTCCCGAGGTCGTAAGGAATCTTGCGGTAGGCGGAAAGCGGAAACTACCAGGAAAGAAGGTCTATGTGGATGTGAAGCCGGAGATCATTGAACTACAGCCAAACCTCGACCGGCTCGGAATCACAGAGGAGCAGTTGATCGATATTGCGATACTGGTTGGAACCGATTACGATCCCGGCATCCACGGCATCGGCGCAAAGAAGGCGCTACAGTTGATCTATAAACACAGCTCAATCCAAGACGCGCTCTTGGAACTTGGCGAATCGATCGAGAATCTCGACGAGATCAAGAACTTCTTCCTAAACCCGGATGTAACGGATGATTATACACTTACATGGAAAAAACCAGACGAATCGAAAATTACGGAGCTATTGTGCCACGAACACGGCTTTTCAGAGGTTCGTGTGGCAAAGGCAGTCGAACGGCTCGTGCGGGCATCTGATTCCATAGGGCAGAGCACGCTTGATATGTGGAGCTGACCGTATGAGGAACCTCTGGGCTCGCACCGAACTTTGCAACATCGCAATCTCGGCACTTTTCGTGGAATTCGGCACCGGGATGCTTATGGTATTGATTCCGCTGTATATACGAGTTCTACCAGCCGGCATGGGGCTGAGTCTCGCGATCAAGTCAGCTCTCGTCTTCAGCGTCTTCGGGATCTTTGCTGCCGCATCGTATCCTGTGATGGGGTGGCTCTCTGACCGGCTCGACAGCCGAAAACCGTTCGTGCTCGCGGGGTTCGCGGGGTTCGCGGTGCTGGCGGTTGCATGTGCACAGGTCGATACGTTTGAGCAGTTGCTGATCGTTCGCGCTCTCCAGGGCACCATGGTCGGGGTGATGGTTCCTGCAATCCTGGCGATGCTTACCAACATATCCACAAAGGATAGCCGGGGGCGATCGATCGGCATATACTCGACGATCCGGGGTATCGGACCTGCGGTTGGACCTGCGGCCGGCGGCATAATTGCAGGGGCGCTAGGGTATGGTGCAGGGTTTTATGCGTGCGCAGCTCTTGGACTGGTGAGCATACTCCTCGTAAACAGTATTGTCAAGGAGACCCATGAGACCCGGACACAGGAAACTCGCAGTGGCGGGACAGACCCTGCCTCCGATGGTGAGCTTAAACTCTTTGTGTACGCGACATTCACAACGATGCTTGCGATCATGATCGTGGCGACGCTGCTTCCAGTCTACGAACTGCATCTGAACGCATCCATAGGCGGGCTTGGGATCTCCCTGTCCGCATATTTTTCCGCACGCCTGCTCTTCCAGACTCCGATAGGCATCCTCTCGGATCGGATCGGTAAGAGAAATATGGTGGCGGCAGGGCTCTCTATAACAGCAGTTCTGCTTCTCGGGATGGCTCACGTCACATCAGTCATCCAGTTGTTTGCGCTCATGTTTGTCGCTGGCATAACCTCTGCTGCCGTGAATGTACCAGCGCTTGCATCAGGTGCGGATCTAGCAAGCCCTGGTATGATCGGGCAGCAGATGAGTCTCTTTCCGATGGCAAGCGCAATCGGCATGGTGATCGGTCCGCTGCTCGGAGGAGTGTTTGCCACACAATTCGGATTCGCATCCCCGTTCTACATCTGCGCAGGATTGATGGTGGCGGTCGGGGTGCTGATTATGAGGCAGCGATAAAGCAGGAGCAGAGGCGATCCATCCGGAAACGCCACCATCCGCGATCATTATAAGTTTTTCCAGAAGACCTCGCTACTTGTAACACGCTCTTTTAGAGGTGTGTCGGCGGGCGGAGTGGAATTTTCTACCACGTCCGTTAGCGCGGGGATAAATGTGCACCGAACTACTCAAGCATCCTGCCGACATCATCATGTTTTCAAGGGTAGACTCGCTTGGTCGCGTGAACGGAGGCTCTGTCACGCGTAAAGTCGCAAGAGCGCGAACCAAAACCAACTGATGTAGGCACGGGCTGTGTCGAATTGACGCCTGCGAACATGGAAACCCCCTGGTTCTGCTGTTTTCTGTGGTCGCTAACAGTAGACCCCGTATATGTGAAAATCGCGGGGTTTCGCGGCCAGTCCTCATGAGCTACACCTCTTCAGAACCGTGTATGATGCCGCTTTCCTTCAATATCTTTTGAAAACCACAGAATCCGTCAGAATCAGGAAACCCCATGGTTGAAGCATGAAGCCACGCATCTTGTGGGGGAAGTCACTTCGGGAGACTATCACGATGGGCCGGAGGTCGGGGTGTGCCCGCATGGCTGGTGTGGTTTTGTGGAGTGGGTTGGTAAGGACATTGTTAAGTATATGGAAGACATTTATGAGTCATTAGGCAAAGAGTTTGGATTATATCGCGTTAGACAAAATCGAGGCAAGTTCAAAGCTACGAAATAAAGAGGTGAAAAAATGGGTCTTGTGCTAATACATCTCCATCCGGATTTCTCCGAAGAATTGGATTCAATGCTTCAAAAGTGGAACAGTTCTCAACATGCCCTGACATTTTATGGGGTGAGGCCAAGAAGAGAACACGAAGTCAAATTGCTTACGAGGGGGGCAATTTCACTTGAGGAAACTCACAAGATCGCTGCAAAAATCCGAAATGAATCCGGGTACTCTCCGGACGTTGAAATGATGATCTTCACAGAAAAGAGAATTTATACAGATGAATATTATCAATTATTCTTTGGTGGTACCGATGGTGATGAAGACATTCCAAACACGACTACCATTTCGCTGGACTTTACGCGGAAATTATTTAATCAATCTTCAGGTGCCAATCCCGTTATGTTTCGATCCATTTTAGTCAATATTCTTTGCTCAGTATCCCAACAAGAAGGTTTTTCTACGCATGATGAGACTAGAGGGTGTATTCTCGATTTTTGCAACAACATGTCAGATATTACAAAAGGTGTTGAGAACGGTCCGAAATTCTGTGATCAGCATTTAAATCAAATCATCAAAAATAATAAGAACTATCTCATAGACTTGGTAGAAGTTATTTCGAATACTAATGATATTATAAGACAAGATATCACCATAACGAAGAGAATACATTCTTTAGATAAATCCCGGCTTCAGGATGGTGAATCTGAATTCGATTATGACGTTGCTTTATCGTTTGCTGGTGAAGATAGGAAATATGCAGAAGAACTTGCAAATGTTTTAGTCAACAAAAATATAAAAGTATTCTATGATGGTTTTGAAAAGGCCGCTCTTTGGGGCGAAGACCTTTTTGTCTATTTATCTGATTTATATAGACTTCGTGCCAAATATTGCGTTATGTTTCTATCGGAACATTATGCGGTAAAATTGTGGACAAATCATGAACGTAAAGCCGCCCAAAGTAGAGCGTTTAAAGAAAGTAAGACGTATATTTTACCTATCTGCCTTGATGATACAGAAATAACAGGAGTTCTTGAGACAACCATGTACTTAAATTGGCACGAAGAAGGATCTGAAAAAATTGCTTTATATATACTGAGGAAATTAGGTAGGTATAATGGATAAAAAAAATGATATGAGAAATATCATTCAATACTATACACAGGAGATAAAATATGGCAGAAATTCTATATGAACAGGTGCTTAGGGATGCCAATAGAGAACTTATCAATGCAATAGCTGCTATGACACCACTTGATGCGGATCAAATTGAAAACTGGGATATTGAAAAAATTGAAGGGAAACTGGATATCAAAACGGTCACTCCAAAAATATATTTTGATTGGGAAAGAGGTGAAAAGGTGGGTTGGCAAGTATCTTCAAATGAATTTGTATCTAAAAAAGATTTAGATAGACGAGAAAAGATGCTAGACATCATCCTAAGCAAAAAGGGTTATTAATAATGTCGGATGATCGCCTTTCAGCAGCAGTCACTAAAAAATTAAGTGAATTACTTGAAGGCGCATATCCTGTAGCTCGCAATTCGCTGATATATGCTGAAGTTGTGACAGGTGAATTCAATTACTTAGGGTGGCTGAATTGAGAGACGTTTTAGATCACATCAAAAGAGCGGTGAGTACATCGGACGAGGAAGAAGCTTTAAAAGATATAGAAGCGGCTAATGAGCACATTAGAAGATGTGCTGTGGAAAGTGTCCAACGTGCAGCGACAAAGACTTTTTTCGATGCTCTAAAAGTCGTTAGGTATCCCCATTGGATGTATAAAGTGTTACTTCTCGATTTACCTGATAAAAAACGGATCAGAGATCTTAGAATGACGGCAATGGAAAAGATTGCATCAGGACGCTCACATAAATCTGATAAAAGTCAGTGGATCATATCGTTAAAAGACTTTGAAACAGCCATCGATTCATGTTTCGAGATCATTGATATGTGTCCATCTAAAAACCAAATTCGTTTTCAAGCATTTAGTATTATTTGTGGAATTATTACGATCGTTTCATTAGTAGTTGCTATTGTATGTCTAATCTGACTTTCGGCGAATTGGAATAGCCTGTCCTTTTATCGTCACAGAACATATATAGAATTACCAATGATAACGACGCGATTGAAGAAGGGACATTTGGAGTCTTTTTTTATTTTATGGGAACGTTGGATTGTCTTACGCAACCACAACTGCCATAGTGGAGCACCATCGATCTGAAAAGTTGTTTACACCGATAATCTGTGTACATCTGCGTTAATCTGTGGATGATACTGTTTTAGCCACAGATTAACACCGATTCCACTGATTCCACCCATCTAATCATATTTGTATTCTCCGGGTTGACATCATGTTTTCAACCGACCAGAACAAATTAAAAA
>JAYELB010000284.1:0-2335 GCA_034717055.1 Methanobacteriota archaeon | reverse complement strand
GTGTGTCTTGGTATTGCGCCATGCCCGACAACGGTTGCGTCTGATGTGGTGCTGCCTGGTGTCATCGATGCGATGGAGTGTTCGAGAACGTTATACCGGCTGGACAATGTGCCGGTATACAACGAAAGGGTTCACTGGCTCGCCGTTTTCGTTTACGAAGAGTAACGAGGACACGATGCAGCAGCTCTTTGATACGATCAAGAAGATGGCTTAGAGCAGGATTGATGTGGACGAGATGCGAAATCGTTCACATCGCCAACCTTTTTTTAGATACAGGTGTCCGGGGCGTTTTAAGATGTATGCAGTGATGAGAGAGAAATTAGAGAAGATTGTGACAGAGAACGATCTGCTGGACGAGACCGTGGTTATCAGAGCAAAGCCGCTGACTCCGGAAGAGGCTATAGGCAATCCTGAGAGTGAGGACTTTCCGATACTGAAGGGTGTCGAGCGGCTGATGCGGCGGAGTTTGCAGGATGCTTTGGTCAGGCGTTTACAGACATGTATGGTGATTTTGAGGGGACGCTTCAGGACGTTCTTGCTATGGAACTTAACAACAACTACAGAAGGGTTATCTTTGTTGCAACGTTGAATGCGGTGCTGCGGAGATGTTTTTTGGATGTTCTGGAGAATTTTAGAGAAAGGTCTTGACGAGTCGTGTCACGACCAGTGGAGTGAACTTTGTGAGGTCTTGGGTTTTATGAGAAAGCCGTGGTTGTTGTGCTGGATGGCGGTAAGGATGCGGAAGAGTCGCTGCGGTGGTACGATTCAAGCGCTTGTTATAGGGACGACGGTCGTTAACGGGACGATTGAACCTATACTTGAGATGGCACAGGACAAGGCGGTCTTTCATGGGATCAATATCGTAGGGGTTGCCCGGCTGCTGGGTCTCGAGCGGTTCGGTCCAAGGTCGGCGTGAGGGGTGTATTTTTGTGGGGTCTGGTATTTTATAAAGTTAATATTAATATAGTCCGTGAGCTTTATGTAGAATTGCGTTCTGCGTTAGCGTGCATGAAGCGCAGAGAACTTCGTCATAATCGACATCCGGTTTCACTTTTGACGGACCACATGGTTATCTCGCCGAAGGTTGAGCCGAACGCGAAAACGCGATGCACAGGCTCCGTACTCAAAGTCCGGGTTTAATGACTGCTGAACCTATCATGATACTTTTGCGTGTGTTGGGGGTCGGGTGTGGATCGGATGGCCAGAAGGGTTTTATGGGGTAAATCGAGACGCGAAAGCATCGCGCATGATAAGCCGATACTTTTACATATGATTAGGTGATCGTATTTATGATTACGTAAAAGGTTTGTGCAGATGGATATGAGTTGAACACATTGAGACGGCCCAAGGATAATTTTAAATGCCGTGACCAGATATTAAACCTGAACGAAAGGAGGTGCAAGTAATGGTAGAAATACCTGAACTAAGTAAGGAAGAGACCAAAAAAATAGCTTCAGAGATGTTTGTCGGAATTATGGTAGGCACGGGAGCTTACATCCGGCAAAAACTGGGACCGGAGGCAGAGGATGAACTTGGAACCATGGCAGCAGAGGGCTGTGCCATGAACTTAAACGCACTGGGCATCGATACTCCGCTTAGATACGCACTTCACTATGCAACCATGAGTAAAAACCTGCATGGCAGCGATGTCAAGGTAGAAGGAGATTCCAAGAGTGCCATTCTCGATACGAAGACGTGTGCTACGTTAAAGGCAGCCATGGAATTTAAGGAGAAGGGAATGCCAATATCCAGAGAGGAGTACTGCCGCGGTTGCATAGACGGATACCACAAGAAAGTGGCAGCGAACATCGGGTTGAACCTGGACGCAACATTTACGGAAGATGGGTGCCGGATGACGATAACAAGGTGATCCGGAAGCTACCATCCACACAATGCCAGAGATAAACATCCCGAAATACTACGACGACCTCGCATCCGACTACGACACGAGACTCGTAAATCCGCAACTCGACTACATGCGGACGGTTGAGGATTCGGTGCTGTCTGACAACGTAAAGGACCTGCACGGCATCATCCTCGATGTCGGCTGCGGTACCGGGAAACAGACGCTTGATCTGGCAGGGCAGGGCTTTGACGTGATCGGTCTCGACATCTCTTCAGAGATGATCCGCATCGCAAAGAAGAAGGCAGAGGATAGAGGACTTTCGATACCATTTGTCATCGCAAGTGCGGATGCGCTTCCGTTTAAGGAGGGGTGCATCTCGATGCTCATCTCGATGTTCTGCGCGTATAGCCATATACCGGAGTACGATCAGGCATTTCGCGAGATGCACCGCGTACTTGTGGAGGAAGGGCGGGTTATATTCACCATCGT
>JAYELB010000283.1:0-2337 GCA_034717055.1 Methanobacteriota archaeon | reverse complement strand
AATTACAAAAGCAGTTAAGGAACATAAATGGCATCTGGTCAAAAGACTACAGTATCTGCTAACCAACTCGTATTATGCGAAATTATTAGCAGTAAAGAGCGTAACTAAGAATAAGGGTAAGAGAACATCCGGAATCGATGGCGCGAAGTGGATAACACCGAACTCCATGATGAACGCTGCTCTCAAGATGGGTTATGCGCATGAATGCTGGAATTATACGACCGGAATGCCACAGAAACGGAAATAAACTGCTGCCCGATACAGAAAGGGTTATGAGATGCTTGAGCGGTATGAAGGGAAACTTTCTTGTACCGTTCTGAGACGAGGAGAGGCGGGTAACCGCCTCTTAGTCTGCGATCCCTTTTGCCGATTTTATCACGGATGGATGATACGAATTTTAACAGGTTATGTTCTGGCAAGCCCTAACTCAGCCCGCTTCGCCGCGGCGAAGTGCGAATGAGCGGAGTGTGATTGTGCACCGCTCACAGATGGAAGCACGTACCAGTAATCTCTTTCTCGATTGTGCCGTCGTCCAGTTCCACGATCAGTGCCCCGTCGTGGTCGACGCCTACCGCTTCACCCAGAATCGTCCTGAACCTTGTTACGATCTTCACCCTCCGCCCGATCGTGGAGGAATACGCCCTCCATTGCTTGAGGACCGAAGGAAAACCATCCGTCAGGAATGTTACATAATACTGCTCGAAACGCTCCAGAAACCTCTGCGTGATCGCTATCCGGTCCACAACCGTCCCCATCTCTTCTTTAAGCGACGTTGCCTGCAGCATTGTGATCGGCGGGAGCAGATCGAGCCCGGTATTGGCATTGATCCCGATCCCGATGACCACATAATTCATGACATCTGCCTCTGCATCGATCTCAGTTAAGATGCCACAGACCTTCTTCTCGTTTATAAGTATATCGTTGGGCCACTTTATTCTTGCATCAAGCCCCAGTTCACTTAAGACTTCGACAGCCGCAACTCCGGTAACAAGCGTCAGCCTGTGGAGGTGGTCAGGCGGGATATCAGGTTTCAGGATGATCGAGAGGTATATCCCTCCCGGCGGAGATGCCCACACACCACCAGTCCTGCCCTTGCCTTCGAACTGTTCCTCTGCAATAACTACGGTCCCGTTTGGGCTATCTGCGGCAATCTTTCTGGCACTCAGATTGGTGGAGGCAAGTGTATCGAAATGGTGTATCTGCCTGCCAACAAACTCTGTTCTGAGTCCTTTCTCGATTTCAGCAGGCAGGAGCGTGTCAGGGATGTCTTTGAGCATGTAACCCTTGCCTGTGACTGATTCGATTGTATACCCACAGTCTCGCAGTGCATTGATATGCTTCCAGACCATCGTCCGCGAGATGTTCAAAGCCTCTGATATGTCTTCACCTGAAACAAAGTCTTCAGGTTTTTCTTTTAGCATTTCTAATATTTTTTGTTCTGTTTTCATGATTGAAACTCCTTCAAGACGAGAGCGTACTGGAAATATGCAAAGGAGCGTTTAAAATCCACGGCATGGACTTAAACGAGGGACATTTAGTCATTTTAGTTCTTCCTTCAGTTATATTCGAAATACTATTGTGACCAAATCGACCCCACACAAGCGGCAAAGTCGCCGGATTTAACCACAGAGCGCACAGAGTTTTTAAACCGATCCTCTGTGTTCTGCCTTCGGCACTGCTTCGCAGACTGTGTCCTCTGTGGTCGTATTGCCTACTGATACCATCCATACTAGTCGCGGTGTTGTACATCCAACTGAGTATCACATTACAGTCGAAATACCCTACAAGCGTCAGCAGACCCTCAAGAGGTCGAACAGCTCTGGTCATAATTCTATCGTGCCAGCTGCTGCCTGCATGATCATTAGCGCGTCGAGGGATGTGATCTGTCCGTTGCCGCTAATGTCCCAGTATAGGTCGGGCGGGCGGCTGCCGACTGCGATCCGGAGCGCGATTGCGGCGTCTGTGGTGGTGAACACGTACGTTCCCGGAACCGGTGCAACGAATCCAGCCGTGCTTGCAGAATCCAGCAGGTCACTTGTTGCGTTGTATGTGCCTATCACTCCTGCCGCCTGGTTATCTGCAACGATGTCGTATCCGGTGTGGGTAACGACAGCACCCGAGTCGATTGCCCAGATCGCGGTGATTGGAAGCGTTCCGCTGGCATCAGTATTAACCGACTCCTGTGCGCCTGATGGGTCTTCGCCTGCATTGAGTGCGTCTCCAACACTCACCGCCTCATCCTGGATCCAGAGTTTGTAACTGATGCTTGCGATAAGATTGGTTCCTGCGACATAGACGGTCTCACCCGGAGCAAACTGATCCATTGGGTCGCCATCC
>JAYELB010000282.1:0-2341 GCA_034717055.1 Methanobacteriota archaeon | reverse complement strand
TCGACCTCGATTGCAACCGCTCCACAGAATACCGAACAGTTGCGATCAGAGGGTACTGTCTAAAAATCCAGTGATTTATCACCGCGGAGATCGCAGAGGGCGCAGAGTTTTAAGACCGTTCCAATCCTCGCTTTGGTTTTCTGATGCCTCTGCGTTCTCCGCGTACTCTGCGGTAAAACTTAAGGATATAGTGATTTCACTGGAATTTTCGATTGTGCCCAATCAGAGACCGCCTGCCGAGCGGAAAGCAGCCAGATACGACCCCTCAACCGAGCGTCCACACCTGATCGCATCGCGAAGTTCCATCATGTATTCATCCAGCTCTGATAGATGTGCACAAACCTCCCGCTCGGTTTCCGCGGTCTCGATGATACCGGTGATGCCGCCGTTTTTCATGACGATGCGCCGCTCTGTCATCAGCGCAAGCACAGGATCATGCGTCACCACAAGAACAATCTTCCCTTTGCCTGCCAGCAACCGAAGTGCTTCTCTCTTCCGGATCCCCGCGTTCTCGATCTCATCGATCAGTACCACAGGCGAATCGCTGATGATTGCGATGTCTGCGACCATCAGCGCCCTTGACTGCCCGCCGCTTAGGATTGTTAGCTGGCTATCTTCTGATATGGGCTCGCCAGTCAGCGTATTCGCTGTTTGAACCGTCCGCTGCGGCGTATCCGAGTTCTTGCCCCTGCTCTTTGCATGCATCCGCAGGAAGTCCAGAACGTTCATGTCCGCAAGAAAACGCATATTCTGCGACAACTGCGCGATCCTTTTCTTTTTAGTATCTCTCCTCAGTGTCTGATCTGGCTCTTCGCCATTGATCAGTATCTTTCTTCTCGAAGGAGTGTCTCCACAGGCGAGTTGTTCAATATCTGAGATGAGCGTGCTTTTTCCAGAACCTGTCGGTCCGACGATGCCAACGATCTCCCCTGCCTTTATCCGTATTTCACTGACGGATTCGGGGTTGCAATCCTTATCAACGCCGCACAAAATCGTTATATCGGAAATATCGGTCATAGCTTCAGTACCTCCATAAGTTCATCCTTGTTCTCATCAGTCGCCAGAAGATCAGCACTCAGATGGTTGGGTGCATAATCGTCCTTCAGCCGTGATATTCCTCCTCCAGTGATGTTTAGCAGAACCGTGTCATCAGGGTTGATAGAATTGTTGTAGACTACACGGCATAGTGCAGCAACAGCTATGGCAGCCGGACGCAGGATGTCCACGCCTTCGGAGTCTTCGAACAATTGCTTCGCATCACGCGCCTCATCGGCATCGATCGCGTAAACCTGCCCCGCAGTATCAGCAAGCGCATCTGCGACACCGCCCCTGACAGCATAAGGCGGATTTCTGTTCGAGAGTATGTCTGTGTACGTCCCTCTGATCTGCGATTTGTCTGGCACATCCTCAGGCACAATTGTGTTCCGATCGTGCGACCATGCATTGAAGATCGGCGCAAACACGGAATCCTGCGCCAGATGGAGTTGTGGCATCCGGGCTCCAAATCTCCCGTCCTCGATCAACCGGAGCGACGCCTCCCATGCAGCAATACCGCCGGTTCCGGACCCGATCGCCTGGAAATAATGATCCGGAAGCGTCTTCATGCACATCACAGCATCGAGCATCACGATACCCATCCCATCCCGTCTGGCAACGTTCTTCGCGCCGCCTTCGTTCCGAAATCCATCCATCTTCCCGATCCAGTCCCCAAGAACGATCGCATCATAATAGTCCCCATCGACAGCGATCACCCGGATAGAGTCTGAGATCTCGTTCGTTATCCAGAGGCGATACATATTTGACTCCGGTATCACGACGATAAGTGGCAGTCCCGCATCTGACGCGGTCTCTGCAAATGCGCGCCCAGTATTGCCCGCGGAAGCAATCACGAGCGTTCCGTTGCTGTGTTCGCTCGATCTCTGGAATGTCGGGGGCGATTCGAGTTCCTTGAAACTGCAGGTCTTGATAAAGGCCCCCCGCTCAGGGAAATATCCGTTGAAACTGATGTATAAATTGTGCAGCCCCAGTTCCCGCGCAAGTCCTTCGCTCCTATAGGTAGCAGGCGCATCACCAACCTCCATGCTTCCCGAGACCGGGAGCCATTCCTGAAACTTCCATAGTCCCGGAAGGTCTTGTATGATCAGCCGTTTCTCCTGGTATTCTGTGCGGAGCAGCGCGTCATTATGGCACTGGAGCGTATAATGATCTGCAAGTGTATGGTTACAATGCAGGCATCGCAGCTGGTATCGGCCCATATTTCGGACTCGGGGCGCGGGTATATAAGACTATCCGTTATCGGATGAATTTTATCCGTTTTGTGAAAAAAGCGTGGTGGTATTGG
>JAYELB010000281.1:0-2360 GCA_034717055.1 Methanobacteriota archaeon | reverse complement strand
ACCTAAATCTCTTGAATCATCTACTATGTCTTCCACTCTATCATAAACATGATCATCTACTCGGACTAATAGCACATTTTCCCGTTTCATAGATGGTTACATTGTAACCTTGTATAAAAAGCTTTTCATTCGCCCAATCCACAATTTTTCAGATCAACTCTTAACTTCTTCGGATTTACCACCTATTGAAGCGACTGATAGCGGTTTTGTTTTGTAGTGTGATACAGTACGGATATGTGCAACTCGAATTACCAGAGAGCCTCAAAACTTTTCGGTCAGCGACGCGGAGTTACAGTCGTGTATAGCATCTCTTCACCACCTATCCGTGCTGTACGTTCTTCGTCGCAGGCGATCCGGGAGGCGAGGACATCTGCATGATGTTGTGGGCGGATGCGCCGCCGGTGTGCACATGTGGCGGGTGGCTGTGGGCGTGAGTGCATTACCTCAAGGATTTGCAATGGGGTCGAGCGCCTCCGTTTTATTTCAGCCCCCTCAAAATGAGCCACTGCTGACAATACTACACTTGCAGATATTATTTTGAATCCTGGTATTCTATTGTCTTGCCATAAGCTGTTGGTTCTAATCGCATCGCAGTTTTCCATATTAAGACACGATCCATCTATTTTATCCATTTCAGCGGTTTATCGATCACACAATATGCAGAAGTCCTATCTTTCCCGCTTAATTTAATCCTTGTGGCTCTATGTGCCCCACTTCCTTTTATCACCAGCGTCTCATATTTTCGTGTCTGACAGGTTATCACCTCTCCTTCTATAGCATCTCCTTTGTTCCTGCATATCGGCATAAAAACCACCTATTTTACCCTATCTTCTTTAATTAGTTCTTCAACGATTTCATGTACAATCTTTAAGTCCAATCTTAAGTCATTAGATATCTCATACATATAAACGTCTTCGTGGCTCTTCAAATAATCTTCTACCATACCTTTAGCCTCTGAATAAGGAACATCGTTTAACACTACGATCCGTTCTACAACCTCCACCGACTTATTGCTCTTGATTTCTTCAAGTTCCTTTCTCAATTCAAATATCTCGTGAACAAGCGCGTATACAATCTTACCCATATTTTTCTTGCTCTCAAATACGAACTTCTCGGGGCGCATGTCCAAGATTTCCCTGAATGTGACTACTTCTTGCATTGTTGGCTCCACCTATATCATCTTGCATATTTAAACTTTCCATATCCTTGCCCCCAGCCGCCCATTCGTGTCGTGCATGCTTCGTCGCAGGCGAGCCGGGCGGCGGGGCGTCTCGCGTCGTAGTGTCACGGGTGGATGCGCCGCCGGGGGGTGTGTGGAAGTGCAGAGCAGGGCGGGCAGGGGGGCAGAGGCGTGTGTGCAGGCGGCGGGTGGCTGTGGGCGTTGTGATGTGCCGTCAAGGTCGATTCGCAGATGAGGGGTCACCCAGTGACCTTGACTTCCAACCTGTTCCGGTCCACGGGAAAAAGTTGAACCAGTGACTTATAATGGATATCGAGGAACTCTGCAATCTCTGGAGGTATATTTATCACAAGAGAGTCTCCTGACCTCACAACTTGAACTTTTCTCTCCAGCGCAAAGATATTTCGTTTCTTTATCTCCATTTCTACCTCTTTCAAGGTTTCATGGTCAAGATATTCAGAACCACATACTATGCAAACTTCTGCATCCCTCAAGCCAAAATCAATTCCAAAAAACTCAACTTCAACCTTCGTCTTCCTCAGATTTCCACCGCAATTGCATTTATATGGGATTTTTTTGTCTGCCATGGTTTCAACACAATTTCACAGTAGCTGGATATACTTTTCTTATTTTAGTTTCTTTAAATATTTGCTAATCGTACACTACACTGAAGAATCGGTAGAAGTTCTCTACCAATCCAGTACTCTTTTGCTCTACCTTATTTCCCTTAAGGATGGCATCTTGCACCTCATTTAAGGATACTCCTCGAAGCCACATCCGTTCGATAGCATGTTTGCATCGCTTGTGATTCCAATTGATTTTGAGTTCCACACAGTACACATGCTATTTCGTTTCTTATTAACATTTTCGTATGTGTTTAGCCGCTCAGCTTCGCCTTCATCATCTGGAGACTATTGAGTCCCTGCTGCTGTGCCCACGTTGCCAGAACTGTCATAATCCGCTCGTGAATTGACGTCCCTTTTCTATTATGTAGTGTTCCCACGATCTTCCGCTGGACGACATGCTCGCGAAGTGCCCTTTCCGCTCTGTTGTTGGTCGACTCCACTCCGGGATGAGTGACAAACGTGAACCAGTAATCAAAGCCATTCTCTATCTTCCCGATGAGCTTTTCCACCTTCTCGCTTCCGTAGCTTCTCTTGAGCCATCGTTTGAGCGTTGC
>JAYELB010000280.1:0-2368 GCA_034717055.1 Methanobacteriota archaeon | reverse complement strand
ATAAGCAGTTGTATAGAATGTATCGAAATGGCTGTACCAGATGGTAAAAAGGTAACAGTTAAAAATAATTCAGATATAGAATTTATAAACTATTTGGTGAAATGTAGGATGCCTCTTCCTCGTCACATTATTTCGGACTTTGAGAATCTTAAGGAAACGTCCGAAGAAATTATAAAAGTACACGATAATGTGGAAGAAAAAATTGAGAGTTTTATAGGCAATATATTTATGAAATGGGAAATTGGCAGCTCTTCTTCCATGATAAACTTATCTGGGAACATTTGCTGGCATATCGATTTGGATCCGAACGAGAGAAAAATATTTAAACTTTGCGATAGCGAAAGAAAGAGGTAACGATGTTAATCGGACTTGGACTCGGACCCGGTGATCCGGAACTGCTGACACTTAAGGCAGTGCGGATACTCAAAGAGAGCGATAAGGTATTTGTTCCGGGAAAACTTGCTTTAGAACTGGTTCTGCCGTACACGAATGCAGAGATACTCGATTTTCCGATGACGCACGACAAAACCAGACTGGACCAAACCATCGACCATAACGCGGACGTCGTTTCCGCCGCCGCCATGCACAAACTGGTCGCATTCGGGCTGATCGGCGATCCCAACTTCTTCTCGACGTTTACCCGACTGAAAAAGCGGATACGAGAAAAATACCCGCACATATTCATCGAAACCGTGCCGGGAATCAGTTCAATCACTGCATTCGCATCGAAAACCGATGCCGACATCGATCGTTCGTTCGTGGTCACTGATGGCTCACCGGTCACCACAAAGATCGTGTTAAAGACGCGAAAACCAAAAAAAATCAGGGACGGTCTAATCGATGAGGGTTACAGAAGTTTTATCTTTGCTGAGAAGCTTTTCTCTGACGAAGAGCGGGTAACAGAGGAGATTCCTGAAAAGGGCGATTATTTCAGCATATTATGTGCAAGTAAAGGAGATGCGGAAGAGGGGTGGATCACGCCGGAGAAGGTCTATTTTGTCGGAGCAGGACCGGGTGATCCGAAGCTTATCACGCTTCGCGGAAAGGAACTGCTCGAAAAATCCGATCTTGTGATCTACACAGGCTCGCTCGTCGATCGTAAGATCGCTGCCAACAGCCGCGGTGAGATCATCAACAGTCACGGGCTCACCCTCGACCGACTGACCGACCTCATGGTGAGTGCGATCCGTGACAAAAAAATGGTCGTCCGGCTGCATACCGGGGATCCGTCACTCTACGGCGCGATATGCGAGCAGATAGCTGCGCTGAAGAGCCACAACATCGGCGTCGAGATCATTCCGGGAGTGTCGTCGGTATTTGCAGCTTCAGCTGCACTTCAAACGCAGCTCACGCTCTCCGGAATCACAGAGACCCTGATCATCACCCGCCCGGCTGGCGAGACACTCAAGGCAGACTCGATCCGGGAACTCTCAAGGCACGGCGCAACGATGGCGATATTCTTAGGCGTGGGCAAGATTGCGAAGATTATGGGTGAGGTTGAGTATCCGCCAGAGACGCCGGTTGCAGTCGTCTACCGGGCATCGTGGCAGGATGAGCTGATCATCAGGGGCACGGTTGCGGATATCGCAGAAAAGGTCGAGGCGGCAGGGATCGAGAGATCAGCCATGATCCTGATCGGCGATGCCGTGCATCCGAAAAGTTTCAGGAGGTCGCACCTATACGGATCGCAGTGATCTCGTTTGAGCGGAACCGGGCGGTTGCAGAGCGCGTAGCAAGTCTCGTCGGTGGTGAGGTGATCTGGTACTCGGAATCTGCATTTCCGGATGCGTTTTCAGATGAATCCGGGTACGGTGCGATCATCGCGATCATGTCCTGTGGAATTGCTGTTCGGATGATTGCACCGCTTCTGCGGAGTAAATGGACCGATCCCGCGCTTGTTGTGGTCGATTGCGCACTTCGTCACGCGATCGCGGTCACTGGCGGGCATCATGGTGCGAATGAGATCGCAACAAGGCTCGAGGTTCTGGGTGCTGATCCTGTGATCACGAATGCAAGCGAGGTCGTGAAGTGAGAGGGGGCCTGCTATTCCTTCGGTGATATCGTTCCAAACGACTGAATTTCAATCCCGCCACGGTCTGATTTGAACCTTTTATGAGATCGATGCACCCCTGCCGGTCTATTCGTTTCAATCCCGCCACGGTCTGATTTGAACAAAGCCGCGGATACACGATAATCCAAACAACAATGTGGTTTCAATCCCGCCACGGTCTGATTTGAACCATCTCCATCATTAGCCTCTGTATCAATCCTCCGACGTTTCAATCCCGCCACGGTCTGATTTGAACCTTACCATCTTCGCTTATTTGGGCAAGTCCCAAAGCGAGTTTCAATCCCGCCACGGTCTGAT
>JAYELB010000279.1:0-2384 GCA_034717055.1 Methanobacteriota archaeon | reverse complement strand
CCCAGTATGCCAACTGCGGAACTCCAAGATACATGTAAAACGTCACTGGATCTGTGGTTGGATTGTCGATTTCCAGGTGGCGGATCATAGCGTCGCCTGGAGCGTATTCGAAGCGGTCTGTGGAGATACGGACCATCGGACCATCGCTTCCAGCAGTTATTCCTACGGGAATAGATATGTTTTCGGGCACAGCTGGGGGAACTGGATACATAGAGTAGTCACAAGTCGCAGGGCTAGCAATTACTGTTCCAATTGGTGTAGTTGGAAATACTATAAAATAACCTACCCTACCAGTCCACGACTCTCCAGGAAGAATTTCAGAATGACTATCGGCCCAAATCCAAGCTCCACAATCTCCAGCCCAGCCCCCGAAACCTTGGCCAGACCACCTGAAACTCGAAGTAGAAATTGGATCAACTGTTATTGTGACGTTGAACTCATATATATCACCGGGACGTATGTACAAATCACTCCAATCAGTAGTTGAGCTCATGTTCCAGTAGCATGTGTCCGGGGTCGCAGTAGGTAGAGCTGGGTTGGTTATATGAGTATGGGATAATCCTCTTGTTTCCGAAACTACTGAATGAGGCGTATGTTCTGCTGCGGGTGCTATTGCCATTGCTGACATTATTGTGAATATCATTGGCAGTATGAACATTGCTATAACGATCATCCGTACTTGTTTACTTACCATTTCTTCCTTTTCACCCCCTCCCGCTGTTTTTGATCCACCATAACCGGCAGGCATTACGGCATCATTTCCCAAAGCCATATACCCCGCAAACATTACGGAGTCTATGTCTGTCCATAGTAGTGTTACACGGTATTGTACATAAGCATATCTCGAGACCGGAGGCATAGATTCACTGTGTCTGACTGGGGTTGAGTTCTGACCCGATCGGACCGATTCCTTTCAGTTCATCCACGAAACCTGACACGATCTCGGAAAACCGCTTGCTTTCTGATGCATCGATCCATTCGACACGCAACCTCTCCGCATCAATCCCGATCCCTGTCAGCATACCGGAAAGCGCAGCCATCCTATGCGCTGCATTCTCATTCCCATGCATGTAATGGCACTCACCGATCCTGCACCCGGCAACGAGTACGCCATCAGCACCGCACCGAAACGCCTCGAGCACGAAGCCGGGATTGACGCGTCCTGCGCACATCACACGAATCACACGGATGTTGGTCGGATACCGGATGTGCAGCACGCCTGCCAGGTCTGCACATGCATAAGCGCACCAGTTGCAGAGAAACGCAATGATAATCGGGCACTCGTTCTTTGTGAGCGTTCGTACCTGTGAGAGGATCTGGGCGTCGGTGTGCATGTATGGCTCGATTGCACCTTTTGGACATGCGGCACTGCACGAACCACAGCCCTTACAGGCAAGTTCATCAACGACTGCCTTGCCGTGCACCATCCTGATGCTTTCGAATTTGCAGACGCCCATGCAGATAGCACAGCCGATGCACTTGTCCGCGTCTACATGTACGCTCATCGGGTCGATCTCCAGATGATCTTCTGTTAGCAGAGTCTTTACCTTTGAAGCGGCAGCCGCAGCTTGTGCGATCGATGTCTGTATATCCTTTGGTCCTGATGCACAACCTGCTATGAAGACGCCATCGGTAGGTGCTTCCACCGGTCTTAGTTTCGGATGCGCCACCTGCATAAACCCGTTTGCTCCGGTCTGCATCTCGATGCCGATTTCGCTCTCAGCCTCAAGCCCGACCGAGAGGACTATAAGGTCGCACTCCACCTCATTGATCCCGTTGTCCGACAGAGTATCCTCGTACCGAATAACAGCACTTTTCCCGTGCGTCACCACCTCCGAGACCCTGCCACGTATGAAATCGACCCCGAGTTCCTGTGTGCGCTGGTAATATTCCTCATAACCATTGCCGCACGCTCGTATGTCTATATAATGAATCGAGATATTCGTATCCGGGTTTTTTTTCTTGATCGCCTGTGCACTCTTGATTGCAGCCATGCAGCAGACGAGAGAACAATAGTTATTGCCAACGGTTGCATCTCTTGACCCGACGCACTGGATGAATACGATTCTCTGTGCAAGCTCTCCCGTCGATGGTCGGATTGCGCGTCCGTATGTGGGTCCGCTCGCATTCAGCATCCGTTCGAGTTGCAGCGACGTGATCACATCCCTGTGCCGACCGTAGCCATACTCCTCCTTGCGTGCCGCATCAAACGGCTTCCAGCCGGTTGCAACAATGATTGCGCCTACATCAAACTCAAACTCACCTTCCTTCTGAAAGTAATCGATCGCGTCCAGAGGACATGCCTCTTCGCACAATCCGCAGCCGACGCAGTGCTCATCGATGCACGCAATCATGGGCACGGACTGTGGCATCGGAACGTAGAT
>JAYELB010000278.1:0-10354 GCA_034717055.1 Methanobacteriota archaeon | reverse complement strand
TATGTATGATCTGATGGACCGGGGTGCAGGTTCCTTTGATGCACGCTTGCCCATGACAAACATTTGGCTTGATTGAAATACGTGGATACATCATATTTTACCCCCTCATAGACTGATCGCTTCTACCGGTTCGTAATAGAGTTTTCGGTGCGTCATATACCATGTGGTAGAACTCATCCCACGTAAGACCATCTCCGAAAGCAGAAGCTCTTTGTCCCTCACCCCATCTCCACCATCCTCTGCACTCCTTCCGGCACCTCTCCACTCCCAACTGCGGGCGTGATCGGCGGCTGCCCGAGATCGGTAAATATCTGCTGCCCTTCGTTACTGACCACCAGTTTCACAAATAGAAGCCCCATCTCAGGATCCCGTGCATTCACAGGAACCGTGATCCCGTATACGACCGGCTTTCCGGTAATAAGATTGTCGTTTGCCTGCACGACCCGGACCGTTTTGTGCGTGTCAGTATACTCGATGCTGGAGAGGTCAATCTCTGCCGGCAGTTCCAAAAACGACTGATTATGCTGCTCTGCAACGCTTCTGTAGATGAAGTAGTAGTCAATCTCACCAGCATCCAAGCCCGCGATTAGTTCAATCTCCATGCTCCTGACCATCAGTTTCGCAGACGGATCGATGCTCTCGGATGCTGGCATGTGAAGGGTGTGCGTACCGTTTGCTGCGTCATAAACCATCGCCATCGCAGAATTCGCCTCGATCAGATCCTCATAGATCATATCGTCACCGTAGTACGCCTCTGCAAGCTGGATCGTCATCTGTGACCGGTATCCGCACGGATCATCATTCGGATTCGAGAACCCGAACCTGACCTCATCCCTCCTCAAGATATCGTACCAGTTGGAAGCGTTGATCTCGTCGGCGTACTTGCTCTCCCCGGTATACGCAAGTACGATCTGGTTTTTTGCAAACTGGAGATACCAGTCAGCGTACTCGGGATACATCATGCTTGGAATCAGGGAATAATCAGCAGACGCAACGACGTCCGCCTCTTTGTGAAGTTCTGTCACCTTCCTGATGGTAGCCGCGCTGCCGGCTGCCTCACACTGCACATCGATACCCGGATGTGCCGCCTCAAAGACCTCTTCAAGTTTTGCAAACGGAATCTTGAGACTTCCGGCGTGGAGTACCGTGAGCGTCCCGCTATGCACTTTTGGAGTGGCGCTGTTATTGGCGCTGTCGTCTAACTTCGTGCTGGTATCCATACCTACACAACCAAGCGCGACAACGCTGCAAATCATTATCACTATCAGGATTGCTGTTTTTTTCATTATATTGCCTCTGTTGAATGGAACTAATCTCGATTCACACATTCCGTTTAAGTACCTTTCGTTTGTGAAGTGTGATAGTCAAACAAAATGGATTGATACGATCGATATGCGCCACTCCTTTGATCAGTTAGCGTTCTGCATGACCGGTAGGGTCAGCTCCGGTATCTCGGACTCCCGCACCCGATACTCCCGCTGCATCCGGTTTCCACGCCGTTCAAGTAGCTCGCGGTTATACATCCTTGCAAGATATGTGGAGACTGTGCTCAGATTGATCTGGCCGTAGATACGCCCGTAATGCGCCTTCACATCTGAGGATGTGAACCATACATGGGGGTACTCATATTTCAAAAACGATTCAAGGCGTTCCCTAACCGATAGCGGTGCGGACAACGGGACGCGAGAGCTTGATCGGTGATCGGTTGTGATCGCTGGTCTGGTTTCGGTCCCGGCTGAAAAGTCTTTGATGTACTGAATCATAGCGCCGGCCCAGCCATCGCCGTTCCACATTGTAACATCCTCACCGCTGTCGGTTGTTATCTTCAGTCGGGATGTTATGTATGGTGGATCGTCTGACTCGGAAAGGCGTGCCGATACCGAACCTATGAAACGGATCAGCGCATCCACCCAGCCATCACCACTTGGCCGGGTTGTGTACCGTCCATCTCTATCGGTCGTGATTTCAAGCGCTGCGATCGTTTCAGGTTTGGTTTTGGTCCCGGCTGAAAAGTCTCTGATGTACTGAATAGTATTCTCTGCCCAGTCATCACCTTCCCATTCCGTGTTATCATCACCGATGTCGGTTGTTATCTTCAGTCGGGACCTGATGTAGGTTGGATCGTCTGACTCGGAAAGGCGTGCCGATACCGAACCTATGAAACGGATCAGCGCATCCACCCAGCCATCACCGCTTGGCTGGGTGGTGTAGCGTCCATCTCTATCGGTCGTGATTTCAAGTCGAGACCTCATGTTTTTTCCTCGATGTGTCACCATCCATCCCCTCAGATGTCTGGTTCTGCAGACACTGTGATCCGGTGATCACAGAACTACGCGTGTCGCCAACAGTGTAGAACTGTGAACACACAACATATAAACTTTTTGGATGATTGTTCATGTAATTCTAATATACTTATGATTAGCACAGTACTACACCCATATCAGACAAAAAATCGGAACAATAAACGTATTCATGAACTTATACATCTTTTCATTCAAACAAATGCCTCTTTGTCCCATGCTCGGTGTGAAAGCATGTTCGCAGTATCACACCTTAGTATCATGCACTAACCACTACTTAAGGTTTGTTTGAGATGGCTATAGTTGTAACCAAGTAAACTGTGGAATAAATCAATTTCCATAGATTCCAATTGGTTTCGCACTACACCTATAAAACACGCGTATGGCCGGAGTAAGTCGCTGTGATTTATCAGAATGTAACCGCGAAGGCAACCACTCAAGTATATTGATCAATCCCCCGATTGCAATTCTATGTTTTCTGGCAAGAAAAATAACCGCAGAGCACGTAGGAGAAGAGACTTTTTTTCACCATTCTACGCGGTCTATGCGGTTAAATTTGTTTGGTTCTGGTATGTCCCGAGTCACAGGCAACACGCACCTCCGCCAGCGCGCAAGTTTACAGAATAACATCGCGCATCCTCTTAAGAGCACACATGATATCGGATTCACTCGTTGCGTACGATATCCGAATGTGCTCCGTAGCATGCTCGCCGAACGCGGATCCAGGCACCGTGATCACGCCCCTGTCAGCAAGTTTTGAAGCGACACTATCACCATCACCAACCCGCGGGAACGCATAGAACGCGCCAGCAGGGGTCGGACACTCGATACCCATCCCAAAAAGTCCCTTTATCAGGAGGTCCCGCCTTGCCTTAAACGTCTTTCGCATATCCTTCACACAGTCCTGTGAACTTGTGATTGCCGCAAGCGCTGCTGCTTGTGCGACTGAGTTCGCACATGCCTGCACATACTGATGTACCTTGTGAAACCGCTCGATATATTCCGCCCTCGCTGCAAGGTACCCGAGACGCCACCCGGTCATGGAATACGTCTTTGATACGGCGTTTACTGTAACTACATTGTCTGTGAACTCTGCAGGACTTACGTGTTCGCCAACGTAAATGAAGAACTCATAGACCTCGTCAGATATAATCGTGAAATCGTAATCCTCAGCCAGTTCGGAGAGTGCCCGTATCTCTTTTCGCGACTGGACGGACCCACACGGATTTGACGGCGAGTTCACAATGAGAACCTTCGTATTCGGCGTGATGTACTCAGCCACCACATCGGGATCGAGGACGAGACCGAGACTTGTGAGCGGAACTCCGATCACCCTGCCGCCTGCGATGTGTGAAAGCGCGCTGTACGAGACAAACCCCGGATCCGGGACCAAAACATCATCTCCCGGCTCAACTAACGCCTGCATGGCTATGTGCAGCGCTTCGCTTGCGCCTGACGTAACAATAACCTCATCAGGGCTGACAGAGATGTTATTGTCACGCAGGAACTTCTCAGAGAGAGCGTTTCTAAGTTCCGGGATGCCTGCGCCCGGCGTGTATTTAGTACGACCGCTCCTGATTGCGCTCATCGCAGCGTCGCATATATGGCCTGGTGTCGGGAAGTCCGGCTCACCGAGTCCGAGATTGATACTATCTGTTCCTGCCGCCTCGAACATCTTTCGGATTCCGGAGATGTCGATTTCTGAAACCCGGTCTGTGAATGATCTCAATTGTTTACACCTCTCCTTTTCGGCTTCTGATAGCTGCTTTATAACCTATTGTCCCATAAACTTAATCAACAACTCTATTTTAAAGCATTCGTGGTTCCATTGTACTGATTTTAGCACGAACTGCACGAATAAACAAATGACACGAATTCCTAGTACGGTATAGTACAATGTAGTGTAGTTCCATAATCATTTCGTCGAGGCACTACCGGTCCGCAAAACTCCTCTTGCCGCAAGCACTCCTGTTGCTGCGGCATTTATAATATCTCTTGAAAGCCCGGTACCATCGCCTGCGGCAAAGAGATTTCTGACACTGCTCCCCATATTCCGGTCAACATCAATCTCCATCGCATAGAACTTGATCTCTGGCGCGTACAAAAGCGTTGAATCGGACGCTACTCCGGGTATGATCTCGTTTAGAGTCTCAAGCCCTTCGATGATGTCCATCACTATCCTGTGCGGAAGCGCCATCGAGATATCACCAGGTGTCACGTCCTTAAGCGTGTTTACTACCTGATTTCGCAAAATCCGATCCTCAGTCGATCTCCTGCCCCTCCGAAGGTCGCCCATGCGCTGGAGTACCGGTTTTCCGCCTCCGATGGTGGTTGCGAGTTTCGAGATTGAGATGCCGTATCTTGTCGTATTCTCGATTGGGTGTGTGAGACTGATCCTGACAAGGAATGCGAAATTCGTATTTTCAGATTGCTCTTTCTTCATAGAGTGCCCGTTCGTGGCTATGAATCCGGGATACTCCTCTTTGACGACAAAACCGTTCGCGTTTGTGCAGAATGTCCTTACAAAATCGTCATACCGCTTGGTATGGATGTGGAACTTTGGATCGCGGTTTATGCCTGTGACCGGGTCCATGATGATCGCGGGTACCTCAACACGCACACCAACATCGATGCTTCCGTAACTGGCAGCTATCCCGTGTTTGTCAACCATCGTATCCACCCAGTTTGCACCGATTCTCCCGGGTGCTGCGATTACGTATCCTGCCGTGATAGTCCTACCGTCGCCGAGAACAACACCCTTGCACTCGTTATCGCGGATGACCAGGTCAGATACCACGGTATTTAACAGAAACTTGATCCCCCGATCTACAAGACTCTCTTTAAAGTTACTGATGACGATCGGAGCATTATCCGACCCGATGTGTCGCTGCGGTATGTTGATGAACCGCGCCCCAACCGATGCAGCACGTCGCTTTAATCGCTCCACAACTTTACCGTTTGGATTGATGATCTCATCGGGCGCTCCATATTTGAGAAAAACTTCATCCACGTGATGGACGACCTCCCACGCCTCTTCTGCGCTCCCTGTCAGCGTGGCGAGATCCCCGCCGATATCAGGACGCAGATTTAGCGTGCCATCAGAGAACGTTCCCGCGCCTCCGACTCCGCACATAATGCCGCATGGCGTGCAGTGCACGCACACGCTGCTTCGTTTCATCGGACAAGCGCGCTCATTAATATCCTGCCCGCTGTCGATCACCAGCACACGAAGATTCGAATCTGCCAGTTCATCTGCTGCGAACATGCCCGCGGGACCTGCGCCGATGATCACTACGTCATAGTCATTGGTCATCACATCTCTTGTTGGCAGGAGGACATATATCTGTGATGGTGGCGTCGGTTCGGGTGATGGTGTGTCACGTACACTTACCTGATAGTATGTGTTTAGCTTGGGGTTGGAAACATGTACACCTAATGTATTGCAACGGGGCTGTCACCTTGCAGCACCGGCCATAAGAACGAAAAAAGAAAAACGGTGAACGGATCGCCCCCTTCACCCGTCATCGCCTGTACTGACGCCCACTCCCTGCGGCGCATCATCGCGTAAGCGATCGCAAGCAACCCTGTGGATCATAAAGACAGCAGTGAAGCCCGGCGCACCCTTCGCAGGCTTCATTGTTGTCGCCCCTTCCGCCGCGGGTGTGGTCGCCTTTGCCGCCGCGGGTTTCGCCTACGCCGGTGCTGGTGTCACACGCTCGCCCCGGATTCTGTCTGATTACAATACACCAGTCTATAACATCTTGTAGTTCCTAATATCGGCTCCATAAGAGGTTATCCTGACTTTCGGTGAATTGAAATAGCATGTCCTTTTACCGTCACGAAATACATGTAGAATTGTAACTACTCAAGTACCTAAACCACTATCGGTAGACTTCACTATGCAGGAACTATCGGAACATGGAACATACTGCAACCAACAGGGAATTTAACCGCAGAGTGCGCAGAGAGGCGCAGAGGGTAAATAAACGGTTAAGTGCTCTGCGTTCCTCTGCGCCCTCCGCGGTTATTTTTCTTACCAGAAATACAAGATCGCAATCGAGAGGTCTTTGAAATGTTCCATTAGCATCAGGTTGAATCTGCGTAGTGTGTCTGTTTTTGACTCGGCTCTGCCAAGAACATACAATATTGGTCTGCGCAGAGAGAACTTATTTATAAGTTCGGCCTTTCCGATTCTTCTGCGATCGATAGGATTATGAACTCGGCGCTGTCTGAATCGTATTTTCTCTGCAGAAACGAGAGACTTGGTACGTAAAACTCTCAAAAACAGTGGCGGTAGCCACGATTCTGAAATTGCTTTTTCATCGACAGTATAAGCACTGCGGAGCCAGGTCATGTGTGTTTTTTAATTTGTTCTGGTCGGTTGAAAACATGGCGCCAACCCGGCAAATACGGGTATGATTATATGGGTGTAATCAGTGAAACTGGTGTTAATCTGTGGCTAAAATAGTATCAGCCACAGATTAACACAGATGGACACAGATTATCGGTGTAAACGACTTTTCAGATCGATAGTTCCCAATTATGGCAGTTGTGGTTGTGTAAGACAATCCGACGTTACCAGAAAGTAATAAAAAGATTCAGAAACGATAGTTCTTGTGTTCTGTTGATGAAATTCATTATGAGTATATACTCGTAATTCAACAATATAAATTTTACGGAAACCCCACTCAAACAAGCTCCAAAATAACCGATGTGCAAGTACTGGCAGAATCGAGTGTGGTCTATGTGTGTCCTACCACGCCTCACAACCACACTCCACACTTACCGCCCCGGATGCGGTGCACTTGCCTGCAGCAGACGTGACGCAGGCGAGCCGGCAGTCTCGTTCCGCGCTTAAGCTCCGCCGCCCGCATCATCATATACAGCATGGCAGCATCCCCGATCACAAAAGAGAAAGATAGTGTCGGGATCGCTCCCTTCGTTCGCCATCGTCTGCACCACCGCCTACGCCCTGCGCCGCATCATCGCGTAAGCAACTGCAAGCAGCCCTACAATCACGAATTCCACGATGGACCCCGAAACACTCTTCTTCGTATTCTCTGCCGCCGTTCCTTCCGCCGCCGGTGCAGCCGTCTTTGTCGCAGCGGGTTTCACCCTCGTCGATGCTAGTGTCACGCGTTCGCCCGGCGGCGCACTGTCGCAGATCATACTGCCGGGCGTGGCGGCACGTGGGCGGCCAGGTGTTTTGCGGCAGGGATCTGCTGGCGATGGGTGGTTATCAACCACCGCCACCATGCACTCGGTTCGCCGCTTGAACTTGCACTTGCGCGTCACGTGTGACGGTATTAGCCTGTATGAACTGGGCACATGTGAGCGGGATAGTATCGTCCACAAACGCGAAAAACCATAGTGACGCAAAGATATCTACCAACGCGGCTTACCCCATCTTGTCCAGTTTCCGCTCGAACTCGCCGATGTCTTTCACCGTTGCTGCAAGCTTAATCAGTTCGTCTAATAGTGCGCTGTTTCGTTCGCGGAGGTTGTGTATGCGCTCGGACATCCGAGCCGAAACTGAGCCGAAACGTGCTGAAAGTACCGTGATTATGCTTTTCTCTGCACTCTCGCCCCTACCTTCTACCCTACCTTCCTCCATCAGATCCTCATAGGACGGAGATTGTTTCAGCAACTTATCTTCAATCATGTTTTTCACCACCTCTTTTGAGTATTTCAGTCGTGCAAACGTCGCCATGCACATATATCAGCAGTGCTCAAATCGCACAATTTTCACGCATCTCACCCGATCCCGTGTATATAGACCTCGCAGTACTCATCACCGTGGCTCAAGAGCTTACTGACCTCAAGTTCAGCCATGCCGCGGAAAGCACAGTGCATCGCACCCCGAAAGATTCCCCTGCAGACATGACACGCCTCGGCATCGTCTGCAAGCGGGCATCTGTTCACCGTGTAATGTGCGGTACTGCCCCTCACATCCCACTCTGACTCACGTCCTGGTATCTTGTCGATCCGTGCAAGCGCATCCTTGAACTTATCAGCAGTCCAGACCTCGCCATACTGCTTCTCATAGGTATGTACGACCTGCCTACCAATCCTTCTTCCAAATACCCGCATGTGCCGGTCAGAGTTGATATTTTTCTCCTTCAAAAATAATGAAAGTTTGCGTAACGGCACATCGAAGACATCCTTGATACCCACATACTCGAGCAGTTCCCTGATCTTTGTCTCGACCTCTGGTTGGTGTTTCAGCGCAATCACGTTACTGGTGATCTGGCAATCGTAATTAAGTCCCGCCGATTCGAGCATACACAAAAAGATGTTCTTCAGTTGATCCACCGCGCGCATACTCCTGTAGCCATGATGGATCGTTATATCTTCACCATCGATATCCATCCGGTTTACGATCCGCGAGGTCTCAGCGACGCGCTTTAAGTCGAAGAGCACCTCCTGCAGCGGCACATCCTCTGACAACTTCTCGCAGAGGCATTCGGATGTCATGATCGCTCTTGGCACCTTGCCGGTCAGGAGATCCTCGTAGAACTTCCGGTGCAGCGCAACGATCTCGTAGTTTGCCGCGCTGTACTCCTGAATCAATGATTTCCAGAATTCCGGTTTTGAATGAAGTTCCTTAACCGTCTCCTGCATACAACCAACATTCTTTAAAAGATCGTTATACGCATCATTTGAACTTGCTCTCTGTTCAAAATCGATCTTGAGCGTATCGAGGTGCGAGCGCATCTCTACGATCCCGAGCGAGAAGGAGATCAGGTATGACCCTATGATCCCTGCAAGAAACTTCCGCTTGTCATCATCTATCCCCTTGATCTCCGCATGGACACTCGATGGGTTCTGGTCATCATCCGCGGTCATGCTTATCAGCGCGTCCCAGTAAAGACCCGTGCATAGATTTCGTATCGCTTCCTCGAATTCCGATACGGTTGTCACCTCGGAGGGATCAAAAACATGATCCAGAACATCTTTTTCGATGACAAGATCTTTTGTCTGTGTAAGCATGTAATCGAAGATCGGTTTCGGAACGATCGCCTGATCTTCCCTGATCTCTCGAAGCGTTGCGATCAAGAATGTGGCATCCTTGACACTGCCGTAATACTGCAGAGCGACATCGGTTAAGTCGATGGCGTCCCGTATCGCGGCACTGAGATTTCCCTTATGCTTTTCGAGGAGGGGTTCTATCTTTTTCAGATGTTCGTCCTCGAGCGCGATGTGTTTTCTGAGCACCATTTCTAATCCCGATGTGACGTGTAATATAAAAAGCCTTTGGATAACACGAACCACATTACATGTAACACTCCACAATGGAGGGCTGGCGAGTGGGTACGAAACCCACCACCCCAACTGGAGTGTGTGACCATCTCGCAATCTTCACATTATCCGGCATCCGGTATCAACAGGCTACCCGTGATGTGCAGTTTTTGCCACACTTTGTCTTCTAAAAGACATTCTCTCTATTTTTAGTACCAATCGAGTATATACAAGTGACATTACAGAGTGTTGACTGCAAGAGACGAAGATTGCGCGAAAGACCGGAGATGCAGACGGTCGCGCAAAAGTTCCTCTTGAAAAGGACAAAACAACACGAGGTGCAAGAGAAATGACACGAAAGTTCCAACTACTGGTCGACGGTGCATCCGATCTTGATGCCACCGCCGTACACGCCATAACAATGGCACAGCATCTGGATGCCGAGCTTGTGGCAACCGAGATTAGAAATACACGCTGGTTTGACTCCAGCCGCAAAACCGAAGCTGCACGACACCTGTTTCAGGACCGGTTTGCAAGAATTAGCGACATGGCAGCAGACCACGGCGTCGAGATCGCGGATGTGAGGCAGAAGGCGTCCACTGACCAGCCAAAAGACATCATGAAGATTGCACGGGACATCAATCCGAACATGTTGATAACGGGTACGCGCGGTGCAACAACAGGACAGGGATTAAGCGACCGTGCAGCCGGACTCCTCAATATGTCGAAGTACAACTTGCTCATGGTAAAGGATCTTGACCATGACACTGGCGACTACAAGAAGATCCTCGTTGCCGCAGACAGCCCGATCAACA
>JAYELB010000277.1:0-10374 GCA_034717055.1 Methanobacteriota archaeon | reverse complement strand
TCTTGCACCGTGAAAGAATTGGACTGATATGGGGGGTTAATAATCGGACTAATGAAACCACTACACTGAACCAATCCCGTTTTTGTTTCGTTTAGTACTTGATGCAAAGATCTTACAAGAGGTGATCACTTATCTATATTTGTGAAACACGCCGTATTCAGCACGTCACTTATCGATTGTCTATTGAGGACGGGGTGACAAAAAAGGAACAAAAATGGCAAGGTTTTGGGATGTGGAACTCACCCAGATATGGGGAGTTTTCATCACCCCAGGTGTAAACTACTTTTCAGATCAATAGTGTTCCATTATAGCAGTTGTGGTTGCGTAAGACAATCCAACGTGTGTGTTTAGCTGGGGTGGAAAAAACCACGAGATTACGCGAGATTAACACAGAAATATTGTGGAAATCAGTGTAATCTCGTGGTTAGCTAAACATGTACTCCGACGTTACCAGAAAATAATAAAAAGATTCCGAAATCTTGTGAAAATCCGTGTACATCTTGTGGTTCCTGCCACAATAGTACCCGAGCATGTTCTACCTAACCACCCAATCGCGCGCATAAGTGATTCGTTCACTTGTGTATCCTCGCGTTTTTGGTCAATTGAAGCACGCTATGTGGGCATATCTTTGGTAAAGCATGGGAGATAAAACTAATCAGATACAAAAAATAATACGGACTTTCACATCTTTTATCAGCTGTATGCAGATGACTTAAGAAGTGCCTAATGTTGTCGGAATGCCTATGTTTGTGGGGGGGCGGTTGTTCCGCCTTAACCAAACACCGATGGATGACACCAACACCAACAACTCATAGGACAACAGCTACCCGTGTGGAGGGGACCACTGGAGCGATTACGAGGAAAAATATCCCACGCCAGTGTGCAGGATGCATATCCCCTCATGCAGCCGATCCTATCACAGAAAGGAGACCTTAACAGTGACAACAAAATCACCCCCATAGATGCAGTGATCGCGTTTACAATCGCAGCCAGCGACGGAGTGAACTATAATGCGGACGTTGGTGGCGACGGTAAGGTCGCATCCCTTGACAGGCTTATGATCCTGCAGGTGGCAGTCGGTAACATCGCGATAGGATCATGACCGCGTAACAAGCAGTCCCGCGATACTCAAGCATTTAAGGCGATCCGACTCACTCGCCAATTACCGCATCCACGACAGTAGCCTCCTCGACTCGTACGCCCTTCTTCCTGAAGAATCGCGTGACATTGTGGATATCCCGCATCAGAAATTCCATAGCATTCGGATGATCAAGGGTCACAGACTGCCCCATATCGATGAAAACAACCTCTCTTCCGTGCATCAGTATGTTAAACTCGCTCAGATCTGCATGTACGAGATTTGCGTGGTATAATAGCCGGACATACTCCACAGTGGTTTCAAACGCCTTCCGTGCTTGATCAGGAGTCAATGATACCTCACGAAGTTGCGGCGCGGGAATCTCACCATTCCCTATAAACTCCATCAACAGAGCATTATTTCTCTCGACAAACGGTTCCGGAACACACACACCTGCTGCACGAGCCTTATTTAGATTTCTCAGTTCTTTCTTCGTCCATGCAAACACGATACTCCGTTTCTCGTGCCTTACATTCTTGAACCTTGGATCACCGATCAGGTATGACTGCATCGCACGGAAATTGCTCGTAGAGATGCGGTACACCTTTATCGCAATCTCCCGCTCCCGCTGCTCCTGTATACATCCGAACGCATGGTAGATGTTCGCCTCCTTGCCTGTACTGATCACACCCCCGAGCGCATCGATGTATCCCTTGTTTGCGAGATGGTAGAGGGTCTTTAACGTGAACGTATCAAAAACTCCCTCAACAGATTTTAAGTCTTCAGAATCCTTTATTCTGATCCGGAATCGGTCAATTTCCTTATCGATTTCCCTTAATCTTTTTTCGAGTTTTGCCATGATTCAGGAGAGGTATCCACGGCGTCTGAGCCAGTCAACCTGCGGCGCGGTGTATCTCCAGACCACATCGGCTTTCTCTTCCTGGAATGACCACGGAATAATGATGACGACATCGTTCTCCCGGATCCATATCCTCTTCTTCATCCTTCCGGGTATTCTGGCATTTATTATGGTTCCGTCGAAGCACCTCACACGCAGGTGGTTTGCCCCGAGCAGTTTCTCAACAGTCGCAAGAACCTCGCGATCGTGTTTGCGGGGAATGCGTACGCGTACTATCGGTGCCTCTACCTTCTTCTTAGCCAGAGATGACACCTCTGTATATCCATTTGCAGTGCATGAATTCGCATTGTCGCTATATGTATATAAACATGCACAACCACCATAGCATGATGAAGGTGATTCGGGACCCGATCCACGGATATATTGAACTGGATGAGGCAGCGCTCTCGCTTGTTGATACGCCGGTTATGCAGCGGTTACGCCGCATCAAACAACTCGGGTTGACAAGTTTTGTGTACCCGGGAGCAAACCACACCAGATTCGAGCATTCGCTTGGCACATACCATCTTGCAAACCTGCTTGTGGATTGTATGGGCAAAGAAAGTGAGTATGGGTGGGTGGAAGGGGGCATGGATGTGAGGGTCTGGCAGACCGAACTGCGCGTCGCTGCACTGCTCCACGACATTGGGCATGGTCCACTGTCGCATGTGACCGAGAATATCATCAGGGAACATACCGGAAGATCACATGAGGACGTTTACCATATCCTTAAAAGCAACCTCGGCGAGATATTTAATCGATACTCGATCAGCATCTCAAGGGTTGCCAAGCATATAAAAGGGGAAACCGGATTCGGTGCTGCCTTGAACAGTGAGATCGATATTGACCGGATGGATTATCTCGTCAGGGATGCGCATTACACAGGTGTTCCGCTTTCAGTCGATCTCGTGCGATTAATTCACGAGATGCGGTTTCAGGACGGGAAACTCGTGATCGGAAGCGGAGGGATAAGGGCTGCCGAGTCGCTCCTGCTCTCGCGGTTCCTGATGCATCCGACCGTGTATTACCATCATGTGACCCGCATCGCCGAGTCGATGTGCGTGCGTGCTGTCGAGTGTATGATCGAGGACGGCTTCGATGCGAGAATGCTTCATAAGATGGATGATCAGGAGCTCTTCATGCATCTGGGGTCGTATTCCGGGTATCCAACAGAGATTGCGGACTCCTTGCGTAACCGGAGGTTGTTTAAACGTGCGTTCTACGAAGGATTCGATGTGGTGGGCGAGAGCGTGCTTTCACACCGGAGTAACGTGAGAAGAGTTGAGGATGAGATTGCATCCGCTGCCGGGGTCGATCCCGAGTACGTGCTTGTGGATATCCCGAAGCCGCCAGAGATCGTGGAGTCAAGGGCATTTGTTGTGATCGATCAGCAGTTAAAGCCGCTTCATGAGGTCTCACATCTCGTTTCCGCTCTTGGTCATGCGCAGCGCGACAACTGGCGGATGGGGGTGTACACGCCTTCTGAATATCGCGGTGTGGTTGCGGCTGCTGCGAGGGGCTTCTTTGGTGTGAGGAAGCACAAGCAGTTCAGGCTGGATGAGCTGATTACGTGAGTTTTTTTGGTGATGATAAGGGGCTTGATGGTGATGTGAGTCATCCGCATGTGTGTTGTTAAGCACCCATAAGATCCGTCTGTGCGCTTAGCACCCTCCCATTATATATATATATCCAAGCGTACTTTTACTCGGGTATTGTGGGGGTGTCCATAATATAAAACCACGAGATTACACTGATTTCCACAAGATTTCTATGTCAATCTCGTGGTTATTCCACCTCAGCTAAACATGTATTACATCTTTTATCGGATGTATGCAGATGACATGAGAAGTGCCTACTGTTACCAGAATGCTCATGTTTTTGGGGCGGGTTTGTTGTTCTCCTTAACCGAACACCAATGGAGTCACCCGTAACGCACATGTTGTTGTGGGGTAACTACTCAAGTATGTTGATTGGTCGCACGATTGCGATTCTGTACCTTCTGGCAAGAAAAATAACCGCGGAGGGTGAAGAAGAACGCTAGAAGCATTTAACCGTTTATTTCCCCTCCGCGTCCTCCTGCGCACTTGGAGGTTAAATTCCCAGTTTGATTACAACAGCCCCATGTCCTGGGTAGTCCTCGCATAAGGGAGTCTCCCGATAGTGGTTTTAGGTACCTGAGTAGTTACGTTGTGGGTTATATTTTGGGTTTCGTGACACACAACAGAACCAGTGTTAATCCGTGGCTAAACGTTTTGTCTGCCACAGATTAACAGGGATTACTCAGATTAACGGTGTAAATGGATTTTTTGGAGTTATAGTGCCACATTCCGGCAGTTGTGCTTGCATAAGACAATCCAATATGCTCGAAAAAATAATAAAAAAAATAAAAAGTCTTGAAACACAACCACAACCTTTAAAGTCCCCAATCCAATATATGATAACCATCTCAAAATTGGATGACAAGGATACCATGCCCATCGAACCACTCAAACGACTGGCACTGTTAGGCGCTCTCGAATCGAACATCGCCATATCATCTGCCGAATTTGCACAGCATCTTGAGACAAGCCCGCAGACAGCATCTCGCAAGTTACAACTTCTGGAACAGGAGAATATGGTCGTAAGAAAGATGCTTCCGAATGGTCAGGAGATTATGATCACTGAAATAGGAATGATCGCGCTTCAGAAGGAGTATCATGATTACCAGCAGATATTCGGAGGCGTTGATGAGATCCGGCTGGCTGGAGTGGTGTGCACCGGACTAGGCGAAGGAAGATATTACACCATGCTTGCTGGTTACCTGCAGCAGTTTGAGCAGAAACTCGGGTTTACACCGTATCCCGGAACATTGAATGTCGAACTTAATCCCCACAGCGTAATTACGAGAAAACAGCTGGATGCCATGAACGACATTCGCATAGAAGGATTTGAGGATGGGGTTCGGACATTTGGGTCTGCGAAATGTTTTAACGTGAAGATCGATGGCACCTATGGCGCAATCGTCATCCCGAACCGAAAGAACTATCCCGATAACATAATCGAGGTTATAGCGCCTGTGAATCTCAGGGAGCATCTGCGGGTCAATGATGAGAGTAAGGTGGAGGTAGTACTATGCAGAACATAAAAGACGCAATCGATGCGATTAGAAACGACAAGATGATACTGTTATACGACGCCGCGGACCGCGAAGGCGAGACTGACTTCATGATACCGGCAAGATCGATCCGTCCGCAGGACATTGCGGAGATGCGAATATATGGCGGAGGGCTTTTGTGCGCGGTGATACCGGACGCGGCCGCCGAGCGTCTCGGGCTTCCGTTCGCGGCTGATATACTCAGGCGTCTGCCAGATCTGGAACATCTTGCCGAAGGAGACCTGCATTACGACACTCGTTCCTCGTTTTCACTCTGGGTAAATCATAGGGACACGTTCACAGGCATCCCGGACCGGGATCGCGCGCTCACCATCCGTAAACTTGATGAGATCGTTGAGTCCGCGCTTCACGGAGATATGGTTGACTTTTCGAGCGAGTTTCGATCCCCGGGTCACGTTGCAGTGCTGCGCGGTGCAAAAGATCTATTAAAAGAGCGTAAAGGGCAGACCGAACTCTCGATAGCGCTTGCAGAACTTGCAGGCATAAACCCGGTGCTCTGCATCTGCGAGATGCTCGATTCAGAGACCGGGTATGCACTGACAAAAGAAGATGCGAAAAAATATGCAATGAAAAATGATCTGGTATTTGTGGAGGGGGAAGAGATCGTATCCGGATATAAAAAAGGTTGAGTGCATCAAGCACTCAATGCTTTCAACCGTTCGATGTTCTTCATCGATTCCTCTACCTCTAACTTCTTTTTCTCCTCCAATTTCACTATTATTTCACCTATAGGTACATTAAGCGAATATACCTTGTAAGGGCGTCCTTTTCCTGGCTTCTTCTCGTCGGCTTCTGCAACCCAGTTGTGTGCGCGCAGTTCCCGCATCGCAATACTGACTTCGGGCTGCCTTAAGTCCGAGCCAACCTCAAGGTCTTTTGACGTCGCCGTATCGACGCCTTTCAGATATGCAAGCACCTTGGCAGTATTCCGTTTCAGTCCCTGTTTGATCAATATGTCGACGAATTCTTCATCGTCGTCGTCCAGTACTTTAACTGATAAATCTTTCATAGGCTATCACCACCTCCGAATATGTAATTATCGCATATAAATCTTGTGGTTAAAAGCAATATATACTTGTTATTTCTTTGCCCCTTCAAGTTCCCCGCGCAACGCAATCGATGCCGTACTCAGGAACTCGGACTGCTTATCCTCCTCGAGATTTCCGATTCTGGACCTGACCGCGTTCTCGTAATGCTGGATCACGGTGTCATTATCAATCGATCCGATCGAGGACAGCTCCAGCGCAAGCAAGTCCAGAGTCGATAGGTATATTCTTGGCCCAAGTGGAACTCCGAGCTTACGCATGGCTCTCGTGGTGCTCACGAGTGGATGAAACATTGATTTCAGGTAGTATACGAACTTTTTGTAGTAATACTCTGTGTGTTGGGCTGCAATCTTAAGTTCGGCCTCTTTGTTTGGGTAATTAACAACGATCCTTGCGTTGAACCGATCCAGAATGTGCTGCGGAACTTCGGTGATGCCTGATATGTCGTAGGGGTTCATGGTTGCAATAACGTTCGCGCGAAGCGGTTTGGTGATCGGGGTCTTTGGAAACGAGACCTGCCACTCCGCCATGATCTCTGTGAATATGATCAGCGTGTACTCGCTGAAACGGTTCAGTTCATCCGCATACACGATTCCCGGCATATCGCTGCCATGCGCACTAAAGAGCGGTCCTGCAAGTATGTCCATCTCACCTTTCCGGTACTTCCCGATATCAAGGTCGCCAATAAGATCACTTGGAAGAGCATCCTGACTGCCGGTCACCCGCACATACGGGATGTCTCCAACCTCTTTTTTCAGAGAGGAGATCATCTGGTTAACAGCAAGCGTTTTTGCTGTACCCGGAGGTCCCTCGACCAAGAGATGGAAGCGAAGCCCGAGTCGAATTGCTTCTGCGAAGAGGCGGAGGTAGTGTTTCATCTCCTCCTGCCCGAATATTGCGAGTTCGACCATGTATGGCAATACGGGATGCGGCATCAAAAGGATTTGCATATCCGGTTGGATGCATAGAACACCGGATACGGCAAAAGAGTATAAAAATCCGGGAACCCACCAAATCCCTTAAGACGCCTCACGTCTACACTTTTTTTATGACCATAATATTTTCACACGGAGGACTATAATTGGACGATATTGGAATTATTGCAGTTGGTGGATATAATGAGATGGGCCGGAATATGACGGCAGTGCATGTCGGTGATGACATCATCATCTTTGATATGGGGCTCCGTCTTGATCAAGTACAGATTCACGAGGATGTGGAGATCGAACGGATGCATTCGCTCGACCTGATCAAGATAGGCGCGATACCGGATGATACCGTGATGAAGGGTGTGAACGGCACGGTTCGCGCAATTGTCTGTACACACGGGCACCTCGACCACATAGGGGCAATCTCGAAACTGGCCCACAGGTACCGTGCCCCCATCATCGCAACCCCGTACACGATCGGTCTTATCAAACAGTTGATCAAGTCGGAACGGAAGTTCCCGGCAGAGAATGAACTGGTCGAGATGAACGCTGGCGAGACAAAAGAGGTCTCAAAAAACATCTCGATAGAACTCATAAGGGTACAGCACAGCACGCTTGACTGCGTCTTCATTGCGGTGCACACCCCGCGGGGCATTCTTCTGTATGCCAACGACTTCAAGATGGACCGGACACCGACGCTCGGGGAGCCACCAGACATAAAGCGGCTCAAGCAGATCGGCAAAGAAGGCGTCTTTCTGATGATCACGGAGAGCACCAACGCCGCAATCGCCGGAAAAACGCCGTCAGAACGGATCGCAAAGGCTATGCTCAACGATGTGCTCACCGGTACCGAGGAGACTGAGTCAGGAGTCATTGTGACCACGTTCTCATCCCACATCGCAAGGATCGCGGCTACCCTGGAAATCGCAAAGAAGATGGATCGCATTCCAGTACTGATGGGGCGATCGATGGATAAATATGTGAAATTGGCAGCGAAAATGGGGTATGTCCAGCTTCCGGAAGATCTGAGGATATACGGCGTGCGGAAGAACATAGATAAAGCGTTTGCAAGAATCGCATCCGAAGGAAAGGAGAAGTATCTTCCGATCGTAACAGGGCATCAAGGGGAGCCTGGTGCGGTGCTTGAGCGAATATCGATGGATAATACGGGATACAAGATTGAGAGCGGTGACAAGGTAATATTTTCTGCAAATGTGATTCCAACACCAAGCACGCGTGCAAATAGGCATGCCCTCGAGACGAAACTTATGATGCGCGGAGCACGCATATACGATGGAGTTCATGTCTCAGGACATGCATCGAAGGAGGATCACTGGGAGTTGCTGCGCATGATAAATCCGGAACATGTGATCCCTGCGCACGGAAACCTCGTAATGCACAGTTCATACATCGAGATGGCTGAGAGTACCGGATACGTGCTCGGAGATACCCTCCATCTGCTCAGAAACGGGGAGGAGTTAGTTCTTGGATGATTAACATGAATGAATTTGAGAAAGAGCTTGCAAAGCGCGGCGATCTCATCTACGAGTATCTCACATCCGTCCGGTATCAGGAGCGGTTCGCGCCTGAAGTAATTCACGACTCGGTGTACCTGTATCTGGGCAGGCGGCGCGGGAAATCGCTGCGGCCTGCCGTACTGCTCTTCTCGTGCGGCGCTGCAGGTGGTGATGAAGAGATTGCAATTCCTGCAGCGGCTGCTACTGAAGTATTTCACACATGGACGCTTGTGCATGATGATGTCATCGACCGGGATTGTATGCGGCGCGGCGGATACACAGTGCACGAGGAGTTTCGCAGAAGGGGGGTAGATCTTGACTATGATGGCGACAATGCTGCACATTACGGCACATCGATTGCGATACTTGCAGGAGATGTTCAGCAGGGCTGGTCGGTCTCACTCTTCTCCGAACTTGCTGAGCGCGGCGTCGACCCGGCTGTCGTGCTGCACCTGATCAGGATGATGGAGACCGATGTCGTGCTGACACTGCTCTCCGGGCAGATATTTGATGTCCAGTACTCGAAAGCTCCGATCGAATCGTTAAGCGAGGATAAGATCCTCGGGATGCTGTGGAGAAAAACAGGCGCACTATATGAGTTTGCAGGAGCTGCCGGCGCAATGATAGGACTATCTACTACGAATCGCGAAGACGAGCTGGTCAGGTCAATATCACAGTTTACAGGCAGGTGCGGCACCGCGTTCCAGTTACAGGACGATATCCTTGGCGTTGTTGGGGATACGAAGAAGCTCGGAAAGACTGTTGGTTCTGACATCAGGGAAGGGAAACGGACACTTATTGTGTACCATGCTTTTACGAATGCAAATGAGACGCAGAAGCGGCGCATGTCTGCAATACTCGGTAATGAAAACGCATCTGCTGAGGAGATCGATGAGGTTGTGGATATTCTCTCCGAACTCGGGAGCATTGAGTACACAAGGGCACTTGCTGACAGTTACGTTGAGGAAGCGAAAGAGCAGATAGAAACAGTGCCCGGGTCAAGGTATAAGGATCTCCTGCTGACGTGGGCGGACTACATGGTCAGTCGCGAGTCCTGAACGACGCAATCAGAAATGGCATATATCCGAAAGGATGAGGATAACGTGAATGCAAAGAGATATGTCTACTTCTTCGGCGACGGAAGATCCAGAGGTAACGCTCGAATGAAAGATCTCCTCGATCGAATGGGTAAAATCTCGCTGAGATGGTGAATATTGGCATCCCGGTGCCTCCCGGATTCACGATCTCCACAGAGGCATGTATGCACTACTATGCGAACGATGGTGGATACCCGGACGGTCTTGAGGATGAGATCGGCAAAAACCCTCTCGCTACAGGCTCCGTACTTAAGTCCGGGGTTTGGTGACTGGGGTTTCGAGAGGGTGTCGTTCGGGTTGAATCGTGTGGTCGGAAGGGTTTTTGGGGTGGGTCGAAAGACTTAATGCAGGAGAAGAATGAAGAGAGGCATGTGATGGTTGAAGTTCGTCCAGAAGGATGCGCATATGAACTATGTTCGGATATAACACTGAATAGGCGGGATATGCGAAGTATGTTCGGATATACAACGTTGTACGACACACCGAAGCTTAGATTGATTCTGTATAATTAGACTGTTATCCGCACTAAAACAGAACGAGCCAAGACATGGAGAAATAAAATGAAACAATGGTATGAAACACTATTTGAAGACTATGGCAAAAAATATGATAATGAAAACTTTACACAAGGCACAATTGGTGAGTGTGATTTCAT
>JAYELB010000276.1:0-2409 GCA_034717055.1 Methanobacteriota archaeon | reverse complement strand
AATGCTGCAAGGACTGCGATCGTGAGGTCGCGATCAGCGGTCATGTAGGGGTTGTAGAACGCTTCCCCGAGTTCTACTGTTGTGCCGTGTTCGGTGATAGGGGGCATTGTTATTCTTCCTTCAGTATTTCATTAATCTCTTTCATGCGGGATGGGGTGATCGCTATTTCCAGCCCATAAGAAGTGGGTTTTGGGATCGGATAACCGGATTGAATAAGTTTTTTAAGGGCTTTCTTTAGATTACCACGCTCGTTTGTCGGAAAGCCTTTGATGACATTGTCTTCTGATGTGTGTCTTTTACCGACATAGAGATTACGTTTAAGTTTGAAGAGGATCTTTTTCTGAGGGGGCGTCAGTTCAACTGGCATGGTATATCAATGTTCCGTTTAAGGTATATATAGCCTTCTATGGGAAAGGTTTAAATATACCACCACTACTATTACTAATACTACTAATACCACTACCTACCATCGCAATCACAGCAACACACTGCAACATCAGTAGCGCACACACACACCATGGCACTAAAACACATCTTCGGAGAAACTCCAGCAATAAAAATACTGGATTTTCTGATAGATCACAAAGGATATGATTACTCCAAAACCGAGATCGCAGGACATGCAAGCATCGGCTGGACTACGATAAACCGGCACTGGAGAACTCTGGAGGAATGGAATCTTGTGATCCCTACCAGAAAGATCGGGCGGGCAACGCTGTATAAATTAAACGAGGAAAACCCGATCGTTTCGCAGTTACTCGAGTTTGACGAGGTTGCCTCTGTCTACAGGTCAGAGCGGATCGCAGAGCAAGAGCTTCGCGCGACCGCTGCGGTGCATGAACCTGTGCCGGCAGCCGCGCATTCCGTCGCCTGAATCACGGAAGCACGGTCACGGTTCCGCGCATCGTTCCCTCGAATCCTGGGCAGTAATACGTGTAGTTACCAGACGTGTTAAATGTATATCTGAACTTCTTACCGAGGATGAGTGTTTGATTCTCCCAGAGCCCATCTTCGCTTACCAGTACGAAGTCGTACACAGGGGTTTTTTGAACATTCACCAGATCCCCGGTTTCATTCGGTCTCATCTTCCGGACACCTTGATTGTTGTTCCACTCCAAGACATCTCCAACATAAATCGTCGGATTCCGAGGTGTGAATGCCCACTTATCGATCCATATCTTGTGGGTTTCCGGCTCTTTCGCCACTGCGGTCGGAGTCTGTTCCGGCGTTGGTGTGGAAGTCTGTTCCAGCGTAACAGTTGGAGTGGGTTCTGGTGTCGGCACAGGTGTCGGAGTCGGTGCAACCTTGTCCTTATCACCGATGCACCCGGAAAACAGCACAGCAAGCAACAGTGCTGCAAGCATTATGGATTTCAACTTCATGATAATAATTTATCGAGACGTCCTGTTGTAAAGTTATTGGTTCAGTATACTCTCAATCAGTCACACTTCCGGAGATTAGATCGACGCCCGATTCCTCACCCCAGAGAACTCTCTTTCCGCCCGAGATATACCCACTGATCATACACCCCTGCATCGTCCCGATTGTCGATAATCTCTCCGATCATCCCGATCTCGTCCATAACCTCCTTTAAGATGGAGATCTCCTCTTCCTTATGTACTGTAAAGATAAAAAGTCCATTTTCACGCAGCAAAACAGCAGATTCTGACATGATGCGCGCCCAGATATCCTTGTTAAACGGATAGATCGCGCCGAGCATGAATCCGATGACGCAGTCGAAGGATTCCGCATCAAAGAAAGCAGAGAGTGCTGTAGCATCCAGAACCGCTGATCGGTGCGGGGCAAGCACGCCATGTTCCAGCCCTTCGCAGATCGCGCAACTGTCAGAATCCAGGCAGAACGGATCGCATCCCAGTTCAGAGAGAGCGATCGTCGCCATTCCGTTTCCGCAGCAGATCTCAAGCACGTCCATCCCTGCGAAATCGGTGTTGCCTGACTGTTCGATAGTCTTTAAGAGTGTCGTAAGCCGATCCACACGCGATTCTGAAAATAGCTCTGAAAACGATTTTTTTGCGGATATACACCGGTCGCACAGCATCCGGTTCACGAGCATGATCGAATAATACTCGATGATCGCGTCCATGAACTGCGAATATGTCGTCTCCACGGTGCGGACGTTTTCTGCGCGTTCGCACAACCCGTCGCCCATATCCATGAAACCGGGATCTTTGCATACGGTGTTTACAAATATCATCCGGAAGTCCTGACCCTCCGAATTTGCAAGAACTGCAATTCCGAGCAGTTCATCCTGCCCGCCCGGTCCGCCCGGTCCTGTTATCCGGATCACTTCGCCAAACGGCATCCCTGACCGGACGATCTCTGTGAGATGGTTTCTTGTCAGTTTGCAGGCTTTCTGGTCGCTGAAACTCCGCTCTATGAGCTGCACGG
>JAYELB010000275.1:0-2432 GCA_034717055.1 Methanobacteriota archaeon | reverse complement strand
TTCGGATTTTTCCACATTCTTCTATATTCTTGACCGCGCAGACGTTACCATCCGCACGATCTACAGTGGGATTACCCCAAATGGAGGGGGTAGCCGGTTAGGCAATCTGTGATGTAGCTTCTTGTCGGTAGACAAAGGGCACAGAGTGACACATAGAGACGAAAGATGAAAATAACAACTCTCAGGGATTCTCTGTGCTCTATATGGTTTAATCTTCCGTAACCATAACCATATCTCCCGGAAGAGGGAATACGTGCATGCACTTGCTAATTACCCGAGAGCCAAGTTACTGTGAACACAATTCTGCCGAAAAGTTTATGTACCTTGACATACCATTTACACATATCTATACGGAAAATGATAGTATAGAGACATGGGAGATGTGTGAAACATGAAAAAACGTGGATACAACATGATGGTACTTGCGGTCGCAGCGCTGTTTATAATGGCGATGCCTGCCGCAGCGTACACGATCGATGGTTATGCTGATGACTGGGGAATCAATCCGACAAACGACCTGGTTAATTCCGATAGACTCGATGACCGCAGTTTAATTCCGGCTTCCGGTATCAGTTATGTTATCGAGAATGACAATGTTGACGGGGCTTACGGCGTTTCCGACAATAATACCAGCAACTTCACAGGTCCGGAATGGCGCGATATCGAGGCGGTGTATGCGGATTGCAACAGCACTCACATCTTTGTTCTGATCATCACATCAATGCCAAAAACCGGAATGAACTGGGGATCTGACCATATTCAGCCAGGCGATCTGGCGTTAGATTTTAATGATGATGGCATTTTCGAGTACGGTGTCAAGATCGTGAAGAACGACGATAGTGGGTTTGGTAATGTCGGCGAGATCTATTCGAATCCGACATGGGCAGTACTGGATCCAGACACCGACCCTACAGAGATCGCCAGCATCGTTGGTGGAACTCTGGTTACCGAAAAAGCAACAATCTGTTACACCGGAACTGTTGGTACCATTGCTGGCATACCGGATGGACCACTTAGCACATTGCCACAGGATACCTTCGGAGATCCTGCAAGATACGGTCATCCGAATCCCCCCATCCCAAACGAGATAATCGAGATTGCAATTCCAAAGACCGCATTTAACATGTTGACCACAGCAAACATAAGGGGTGCGATCACCCGTGAAAATGGGATTATCAAACTCGAATCGGTAACCTTGCTCCCTGCGTCCGCGACCCTCTTAATTCCGATGATATCACTTCTGGGACGCGTCTTCTGCACGTGCAGAAAAAAGCATGAGTAGGTAGGTCGCTACTCCGACTTACTCTCCATTTTCTCTTTTTTCTCTGCCTTTTCCATCTTCTCTATCTTTGATAGCCCGAGCAGAAGCCCCCACGCAACTATAACAAAGATGACCCACCCGAGATGGGTGTGCACCGTCATCATCGCGTCGTTGCCGTACTGGTATGCAGTCAGGTATAGAATGGAGACCCTGAGCAGGTTCGCGATCCATGCGACCACGATGGTCACGCTGAGAAGCGCTATGACCCTGCGGGTATCTCGAATGTTTTCGGTGGCGGTGTAGCCAACGATGACACTGATCAGAAGGAACATAGAATAAAGCCCGGAACACGGCCCCCCAATGGTGAGCATCATATCCCCTCCTGGCGCATGGAGGCAGACGGTCTCAGTTCCGATCACATCTATCGAGATTCCGATCAGCTGGATCAGGTACATCGACGGCATGAGCACGGCATAGTGATCAAACTCGTGTATGAACTCTTCGAATGTGCCGTAAAAGAGCGTGAAGAGAGCAATGAACGTGATCGCCACATAGACACCGAACTCCCCCATGCTCCGGAGGTCCTCGCTCTTTGTGGCTGACGCTATTAATGAGATCCCGAGCAGGAAGGTCATGGTATCGAGTGTGCCAAGTTCACTCTGGTTGTAGACATTGTATGCAATATCAGCAAAAATGATGAAAATTCCGATGAGCGCGTACCACGCGTGTGTCTTGCGATGCGTGACTTTCAGCGTCATCCTCGATATCGCAAGAAGCGCTATTCCAAAAAGCAGTATTCCAAGCAACTTTGAGCCATGCCCGTACTCCATCGTTGCACCAAGGAAGAGGGCGAGTACGAGAAATATAATCATCCGGTCGTGTATATTCATAGAATATTGTTCTACTTTAACCGGCGAGTATATGAAGTTGGCGGGTCACGTCAGCGAATATGGCATATATCGTTTCAAGTACTGATGAAATGACTGTTTTTTTGTAACTACTCAGGTACCTAAAACCACTATCGAGGGACTTTACTATGCCAAAACTACCTGAGACGTGGGGGGTACTGTAACCAAACCGGGAATTTAAACGCCGAGTATGTAGAGGGGCGCAGAGGTGAAATAAATGGTTAACTGCTCCCAGCGTTCCTCTGAGCCCTTCGCGGTTATTT
>JAYELB010000274.1:0-2440 GCA_034717055.1 Methanobacteriota archaeon | reverse complement strand
TGTGTTAATCTCATGGTTTTATATGTGGACATCCCCACAATACTCGAGTAAGCTTGAGTAGGTACGCTTGGGTAAAGATAGTAGGGATATGCTTAAGCACACAGGTGGATCTCATGGGTGCATAACCGAACACATATATAGTGGGATGTTACCATCGAGCCTGCATTTGGGTAAGTTATTTGTTGGGGCTTACCTAACACCTTATCGACCCCCGCGCATCCGACCGACCCACTCAGGAACGCTCGCGTCCCCCGGCGGCATGTATGGCTTCACATCCAGCACCGGTGTCCCCTCGATCGCATCAAGCCCCCTAACGACAAGCCGGTTTCTGTCCCTCTCGAGAATCTCAACAACAGTTATCCCGATCGGGTTTGGTCTGCGTGGCGTGCAGAGCGCAAATATCCCGATGTATGGCATGTCAGCCCGACCCATCGGATGTGTCTTCATCTGCACTTCACCAGTCACCCGGTGCAGGAAGAAGACGATCACAGCATGAGAGAACTCATCAAGCCCATCGAGCGCATTCGTATACTGCGTCTCCAAAACGACCTCGGACACCACAGCACCCCATCGGTCACCGGGAATGAAATCCTTCACTGATGACCTCACAACCCCGATCTTTCTCACCGTAAATCTCAGGAACGCATCTGCAATCATCCGGTCGTGATCGAAAGCCAGTTTCGGGATCTGATCCGGAGCAAACAGCACCGCATCTGCCGCATCGGTGCCGGCAGCGAGCGTACCTGATCCTGCCGCAAGGTAACATGCCGAGACCGTGTGCCCACGCGGGTCTCTCCCGGGATCGGAGTATATACCAACCAGATTTCCAATCTCGATATCAAGCCCGGTCTCTTCCTTTGCCTCCCGGATTGCAGCAGCTTCCATAGTCTCCCCAACCTCAACAAATCCGCCGGGAAGCGCGTAGTTGCCCTTGAACGGATCGTTCTTCCGCCTGATCAGCACAATCTTTTGCCGGTACTCGATTATAATGTCCACGGTGAGCGCTGGTGTTTGTATCATTTTAATCCATCCGAAGTATCCCTAATATGTACTTACTCGAGTATTATGTGAATATCTACATATAAAACCACGGGATTACGCAAGATTAACATAGCTTGTGGAAATCCGTGTGATCTTGTGGTTCTTACCATAAGGCGCTCGAGCATGGCCCCCACTATGTCGAGAGGTACAGTACCAGAAGCGAGAGGAGCGCCATTGAAAGGAGGACCACCACCACCTTCTCTTCTTTCGCAAGCATCTATCCACCCCCTGGTTGCAGCACGATGAGACGTCCGATCTCCTCTGCCCGGTACGTACACCCCCCAGCAGTGAGCAATCTGATCAGCATCTCCTTTATGACGTTTATCGAATCCGGATCACGGTAGCCATGATCAACCACAATCCTACCATCGCCTGCGCTGATGTCGATATGCTCAACAAGGTGCATCGTCTCGTACAGATGCTTCAGGCGTTTCAGGAAATCCGGATGCGCATCTCCGGCGGCATCTTTCATGCCCTGCTCCATGACAATCGTATCCAAAGGTATCCGGCTGGCAAGCAGGTCCTCAAACTCATGCCTGTGTATCGTGACCATGTTGTAGTCCGAGTCTATATGCAGATCTACCATAGTCTGCCAGAAGTCCGGTTTTGCTTCCATCTCGCATGATGCACAATGTAACTTCCCGAAATAGTGCAACAAGTCCTTATATGCCGAATCCGCGCTATCCCTCCGCTGCATATCCATGCGTATCGACCTCGACCTCCTGTTGACGCTGCTGATCCCAAGATGCTTCTGCTTTGCGAGAAACATCCCGACCATTCCTGATAAAACCTCATTTAAAAATACGCTTCTTCCGGTAATTACGGCAATGGCAGTCTTCGGTGCGATATCGTTATCATATTCTATAATTATGGCGGTCTGCCAGCCATATTCCTTCCATCTACGGTTGAGGTGGTCGACCAGCTCGGATACTCTGTTGATGATGAGCGGATCGATGATGTCATCCAGCATCTCAGGATCGACCAGTATGTCTTTCGTGCATTTCAAGAACCATTCGAACATCGGATAATCGATCATTGCGCAGAAACCGTCTTCGATGAGCAGTTCGCGCGGGGAATGGTACTGGTCATCCAGATTCGCACGCCGTGCCTCGTCAATCGACCCATGATGCTGGATCATTAGATTGGCAAACTCAATGATATCCCTCACCGCCGCGCTGAGGTTTCCGCCATGCTGCTCAATCAGCGGTTCGATCTGTTTCAGATGCTCCGATTCGATAGATATGTTTTTTCTTACTATCATACGTGACCACTGTCTGCAGAGTATTATCAGACACACTGTGTTATAATAAGCCAGATGGATATATCTTTCGAGGGGTCTGTCAAATTACGTCTGTTCGGGTCATGGTGGTAGGATCGAATGCGCCAGAATTATGGGGTC
>JAYELB010000273.1:0-2455 GCA_034717055.1 Methanobacteriota archaeon | reverse complement strand
TCAGGTTTACAAGTGTCCTGGAGACTCATAGAACAATAGTATAAACTTAGTAGATTATAACATGATTGACAAAATTACTATCAATACATGTAACTTTTTCGAGAACCACAGAATCCGGTAGAACCAGTGAAATTGAATCCACCTGTTTCATTCGTGGTTGCGGTGTATGATCTCGTGAAACCTTTGAGATGTATCCGAAGACTTACGTTGTTGTTTGAGAGAGGTGTTCCATCAGTGAATTCCACCGATCCACAGACATTAACCGGATCGTTTCGGTCATAGTGTGCCTTGTCCGTACCAACGATTATATTAAAGTCCTCTGATACGCCTATTGTCAAACTTCCGGTCTCGGTGTTGCCATCGGTGTCGTTGCCACTGAATACAACAGAGAATATCCCGGATCCGAGCAAGCTTGTATCGATGCTACATTCAAACAATCCGGATGTCTCGTTAAATAACATTTCAACCGGATCCAGGACGAGAGTTGAATCATTGAATGGATATGCGGAGAGGTTTAAACTGATATTCTGATCCGTAAGAGGTATATTTCCTGATTTTGTTACTCTGGCGGTGAAGTTTGCAGTTTCGCCCAGCACATAAGAGCGCGAATCAGTGTATGGCCGGATGAAATAAGCTCCGATGAATAAAACCTTGATAGATGCTTGACCGCTGCTGGTTATGTTGTATGCCGTTATATTAACCGTCCAGAGACCTCGTGCATCTTCGTTACTGATATTATAGCTTCCAACGAAGTTATTTCCTTCATTGGATAAAATGAGATGTTTTGAAGTACCATCCGGTCCCGAAAGATCGGTATAAGCAGAAACGTTAGAGGTGATGGGGGTTCCAGTGGAATCCATAACAGTAACATTGAACTTTGCCGTCTCACCCACAGGATAAGCAGAGTACATCACCGGTTCAAGCACATCAACAAATAGCCCTCCTGGTAGTTCGCCGATGGTCGTCGCGGTATTGTTCGTCCATGTCTGGCTTAAGATGCCTTCTGTACTGACCGTGCGTGTGCTGATGGTGTGCGTTGTTCCCGGGAGAAGGTTGGTTGAATTGTAATCTGTTCCGCTGGTATTGATTGTGAAAACATTATCTATGTACACCATCGCGTGGTTAAACACACCATCAGCCGGGTTTTTCCATGTCCAGTTGATCCATGTGGGGCCGACACTTGCAGTTAGATCATGTATTGGGGCTATTATGGGTTCTTCCTCTTCCCATGGTTGCATGAGCGGATACCCGTCCACACTGTCGCCTCCCGGGATCGGGTACGGGGTGTTGCCGATGCCGTCGCCGTCCGAGTCGATGCCAGTGTAGTCGGAGTAGTAGTTGCCTTCAGTGCCAGAGTCCCACTGATTGATAGTATCATCATAAGCATTATAATCAGTATTATTACTAATATCACTCCAATAGAGCGAATTATTACCCGAAAGCGATAGATAAACGCCCAACGCCATCCCATCTGCGCCCATATTACCATATCTTAGCCCACCTGCCCCACCACTCGTGTTGAACACGGAGTTGCCTGTAACGGTGTTATCGTCTGAATTCAAGAGATAGCCGCCCACTGCCATACCCCCATTTCCGCCAGTGCTGCCAAGAGTTCCCCCGCCACCACCATCTCCGCCTGCAATGTAGGATATTGTATTGTCCTGGAGGTCATTACCATCCGAACCAGCAAGCAGATATACGCCGGCACCAGTACCGCCTGCCCCACCTGCACCGCCAGTAGTTCCGATGCCCCCATTTCCACCATTTCCGCCCGTGATGTTAGAAACCATGTTGCACAGGACGCTATTATTCGTTGAGTTTGCGACATAAATTCCAGCGGATATGCCGCCTGTTCCGCCACTTCCACTTCGATCGCCCCATCCCCAGCCGTTACCACCGCTGCCACCACGTCCACCTGTGATACTATCGAGCAAATTGTACTGTATGGTGATATTGCTCGAATCGGAAAGGCGGATGCCAAATGTGTCTCCGCCTGCACCGCCGGGGTTTCCACGCACCTCATTCTTGCCTGCTTTGCCCACTATAGATGTTATGATGTTGTTTGAGATTCTGTTGTTTTTAGAAATGATATAAATTCCAGTATACCCATTCTGGATTTTGAATCCATCGATGATCACGCCATCATAAGTCACCTCGATAACAGTTCCGCTCCCACCAGCATCCACCACAGGCATACCAGCGCCAGTATCAATCCCGTGCAGGGTGAGCTGTTTATTCACAACCACATTCTCGACATACGTCCCGCGCCGCACCTCAATCACATCCCCGGCAGTCGCCGCATCTATCGCCGCCTGTATCGTCGTATAGTCCAGACCCGCGCCGCCATCACCATCCACAACCCATGTCGCGCCCGCTGCCGTGCCCGCGCACGCAAGCAGCAGCACCGCGAGCACGCCCGCGCTGAGAATTGTTCGCAAAACAGTATGAGTTTCGG
>JAYELB010000272.1:0-10641 GCA_034717055.1 Methanobacteriota archaeon | reverse complement strand
GTGATGGATTTTATCAGCCTATCGTCGCCTAACGCTCGATCAATATTCAGCATACTTTATGAGATATATCTCATTTGATCTAAAGCTTTTTGGTGGAACTGAACGCTAATTGGCAACAAGTCTAATGTTCCCACCATCGCTATCACGCTTCTTCACCTTTCCATTTTTTTTCTTTTCACCTCCTAATCTTTTTTACCCTCAAAGCCCCATCCGCGCCACGCCGCAATGAAATTGCGGGGCATCCGCGGAGGGAGGTCGCGCGTTCATGTAAGCACGATAGAGGTGGGGTGGTCGATGCATGTGGATTTTTCACCCACCTTCCTCAGCTATAAGCGATTCAATCATTACATATAACCTGAAAAGCTCATTGGAAAACCTATACTCACCTCTAACTTCTTCCTTTGCCAAAACTCCAAGGTCTTCCATTCTTCGACGAAAATTGTCAAAATTCCTGCGCTCTGAGTCGCTCATTTCATCTACAAGTTCTTTTCTCCTGAATTTTGCTTCTAAAGGTAATTTGCCCATTCTTCGCAGAATAGAATGATATGTTTCACTGCGAAGTGTTTGGTACACTTGCCGGTCAAGATACTTCCGCCCCACATTCTCTGCAGCATGAAAGATGCCTTTGATAGCATCATCCCTATCAATGCAACTATCAGAATCCTCCCAATAAACAGCGTCTCCAACTTCGTGAAGAAGCACGGGCAGACCGCCGGAGTAACGAGTTAAAATAGGCAAGGCGTCTTGTTCTATGGTTATATCAGCGTTTTCAAAGGCTTTTTGAAAAAACTCTTCCGATTCATTGTTATTCATTGAATTGAGCTCTATGACATTGAAAATCCTGCTTATTGAAGGCTGATTCTTTGCCAGATCGCTCATTCTATCCGGAATCCCCACGAGTATTAACAAAATCGGTAAAGGTTTCTGAGAGGATGCTATTTCATCCACAAAACTTTTAAGAAAATATGAGAACTCTGGAACATTTGACATCCCATTAAGATCGTCCAATATCAAGAGTAAACCTGTTTTGTCTTCTTTAATTGTTTCAAAGATACCACGTATGATAGATAAAAAATTCAAAGGCAAATCTTCGAGTAGTTTTTGATCATCAGTAAATTCAATGTTCATACCTACGCCAAAAACTCCAAGCTGAATCCCTTTTATATATTTTCCAACTACAGTCCTCGCTTTATCAAAAAGACCTTTATCAGGCATCGCTTGCAGCATCTTCGTGAGCATAATCCGACAAACATCACTGACGTTCCTTGCCGCCCCCACATAACAGTGAGTTCCAACAAACTGATATTTTTCTTCTGCGATGTAACGTGTGAGGACCGCCAATGAGCTCTTTCCAATTCCGCGCTCACCGGTTAGGAAAAGATTTTCATTTCTCCCCCCAGAGGTCTGTACAATAGCTCGATTGATCCGCTCAATCTCGCGTGTACGGCCAATGAAATAATCTATTGGTACTGGTATCCCCGGTGTGAATGGGCTGTTTTCTTTCGCCATTTTATCTTATGTAAATAAACACCGTCACCATACTTAAATTCAACGAACCCATCTTTGTATGTGGGATCGTGGGCGTATCAACTGAGAGATCTATCTAATTCCAAAATCCAGGGTAGTTTCCTGACACGGAAATTATGCATCGTCCGCACGCGTTTTCAATTTTCATTCCAATTTTCTTCGTTACCACGAAAACAGTATCAGTAGACGTCCGAGGAAAGTACTTCGGATTTTAGAGATCTAAACACTATTTATGTCCTAACCCACCCCACAGAACCATCTCACCACACGACCCGTCCCGACCTCGGGCATACGCCAGATAGCATCACGAAGTCACCAAACCCCGGACTTAAGTCCAAGGCCTGTACATAACGTTTTCGCATTCGGTTTGGCTTCACCAGTGACAACACTTCGTATATGACCGGTCTGCACCAAAACCATGCATTGATCGCGGCGGAGTTCTCCTCGCCTCATGTGTGACAAATCAGAACTCACCTTGTATAAACCCTTTCACGAGCAGGAAGGTGGCAGCACTATTGCACCACCGTGACAGTCCCCGAAAAACCGCCCCGTCCCTAAGAGAGCCGTACTCGCTCAGCTGCTCCCTCGCAATCTCACGCTTGTTCTGATGCTCACGCAGGAAATCATCCATCAGTTCGGAAGCATACGCCTTATATGGTCCACATATCCCCCAGAGGTGGCAGCAGTTTGTCATAACTTGATTCCCTGAGCGCCTCATCAGCGGGAAACCAGGGACATTCATTCTTAATATGCTGTACGGAGATCTCGGAAAATCAGGCTGTATCGCCAGTATTAACCGCCCTCGCTCCGGAACTCCCCACCCATCCTGGCGAGAACAATATCTCTGATTCTACATGCTATTTCGTACGCCTCTTCGGCTTCTTCGTTCGAAGGAATATAGGAATCGTCAGGATAGCGCATTTCAACAGCATACGGCGTCAATATCTCCGCATCCCTCTGTATTGACAAAAAACTATTGTCCACCTGCAAACACTTTACTACGAGATCGGATAAGTTATGTGACCGCGGGAATGGTATATCATGATGAACTAAAAAGCTTTCAGGTATTTTTCCACTGCTTGCTGACAGTGGAAGCATACCGTGTCATACGGACAACTCTCGTCCTGAGCAGCAAGAACCAGTTCTGCATTTTTTAAGTCGTTGTCGGCTTTTCCGATCCATGCCCGGATATAATCGTTCACTCTATCGTTCATAAAGAACCTCTCCTTCCTTGAGGATCTCGTTGACAAAAGTATGCTTGACACCGCTCCAACGTTCAATATCTGCGTGCGTGTAAAAAAGTATATCTTTTGGCGTTTCAACTTCAGACAGCTTTATCCGAACATCCAGCCCTCGCCTATATCGCGGCAGGTCATTTTCCTGGTCAGATATGACAAGTATATCAATATCACTCTGTTCATCGAAATCCCCTCTCGCGTATGATCCGAACAGAACGATCTTGTCAGGATGATAGTTTTCCACGATAATTTCTTTGATTCTATTAATCTCTCCCATCGATTCCATTATACACTCACCTCGTCGATCTGTTCCGGTTTTTCCAGAAGCAACGCCTCGTCATACATAGCATGCCTCCCTGTCGCTGCGTCTTTTCAGGTAATGGTTCATACGCCGCCAGTAACGCACCAGATCTACCTTTGCCCCAAGAATCGTCTCCAGTTCCTCTTTGAGGCTTACCCTTCCAAATAGATCGGGCGCCATCTCAACGACCACATTCACATCGCTCTCGTCGGCAGCCTCGTCTCTTGCTACCGAGCCAAAGATCCCAAGCCGGGTGACACCATATCGTTCCTCAAATCCTCGCTTATGCTCCCGCAAAACTTTCAGCGCAACCTCCCACCTCATATACTCACCTCAACAATTTTCATCGGGTCGTTGCCGAAGATGTCCGCCACTTTGACTTTTTTCCGCAGTGCATGCACCAGAGGCGGCGGTAGTTCGTCATAACTTGATTCCATGAGCGTCTTATCTGCGGGAAACCAGTGGACACCCGGGCTTAATATGTTGTGCGGAGATTTCAGAAAAACGGGGTGTATCGCCATTAGGCCCCCCTTCGCTCTGGAAACCCTTACCCCATGTGTCCCGATAAGCCAGTTCTTCTATGATGTCTGGCTTTTTAGTGAAGGTGTCGCCACCGATCTCGATATCCATCGAAAAGTCCGCGCCCACATCAAATGGCGGGTCGACGTGAATCAGCTTGATGTCGCCCTGTTCTTCGATCTCTTCGCGAAGCGGGCTGTTCTTCACACTCGATAAAATCAGCTTATTACCACCCCGGATCAGCTTGTTGGTCCAGCCCGCAAGCTGCCATTCACGGTCATCAACATCTAACAAGGTCGTCTGTTTGTGACTCTCTCCAGCGTCTTCAGAGCGCGGTTCATCCACCTGCTCGACCACCTGAAACGGCAGCACCACATCGGACACCTCCACAGTCTTGCCGTTTTGGACAAGCTCCACTTCTCTGTCGTCACCGAACAACAAAAAACGGTACTTGTCAGGAAACGGCTTTCCTGCTTCAATTAGCTTAACAGCACCCCGTTTTTCGTTATCAGTTAAGTCCATTCAACACTCCGTTTCTCCTTACAATCCGTTGCATGTCCGGCATTACAGGCACTACCGAAAAGTCGGCAGTGCTCGTTCTCACGATTGCTTACCTAAAACACCTTGTCAAGGATCTCCGTCACCTGGTCTTTGTTCTGTAGGCTGGTTGTAGCCGCTACTACTTCCCCCTTCTTGAAATACACCGTGAACGGCAATCCCATAAAAGATGCGCATTCAGGCAAATTTCTTATAAAACTTGCCGCGCGGATGTCGAAATCCTGGTCACAGAGTAGGACATGGGGATACCCCCCTTCCAACTCTTCCATAATGCCATAAACAGGAATGCACATTGGTCCCATTCTCCCACAGCAAACCATAACATTTTCATTGCTTTCTATAGCTTCCTTAACCTCTTGTTCCGTTTCCAGATGTTTCAGATTTGTGTTCAGCATCTTATTTCCTCCTTTTTGTTGCAATACGCGCCCACATTCGGGTTGGCTACGCCAGCATCGGCGCTTCGCATCCGGCGTCCGCACCAAAACCATGCATTGATCGCAGATGGGTTTTCGTACTCATGGGCATATAAATGCCCCGAAAAACCGTCTCCAACCTCATGAGTATCCCGACTCACTCAGCCGCTGGCCCTGTTTTGGCGTCAACAATCTCTCGCAATCGTGCAACCAAAATCTTCTCAGGATTGTCCACAGATGTCGGAGGTGTACCATACGGCAGCTTTGCAATCGCACGGGCAAGCGCGGGAAGCACTGCATATTCTTTCTGGATCGAGTAAAAACCGGGACGTGCTCCGCCGCCACGGTCTGCGCGGCATCTCCTCGGATCACCCGGAATAAAACCTCGTTCTTTGATAAACGCGCCCGGATCGATCTTCCGGATAGTGTTGATAAGCGCTGTGACCATCGCCTCCTCGCCGTGTATCATCATGCCGTAACAAGTCTCCTTGATCGTGACATCGGCATGGAGTTCGTAGATCAAGAGATGCATCTCGCTTGGCAGTTCCGACGAGAGCACAACCAGTCTGGTAATCTTCCCCATCTTCACACCTCTGTTACGTAAACGGTGCCCTCGTCTCCGATGTCCTGCAGTTTATCGAGATCGATAACTCGTCCGATGATGTTTGTGTACTCGAATTTCTCACCCGATGGTCCGTATCTCGAATCGTCTGTGAGTTTCACGCCGACCGTCTGCGCGTACTTCGCAGCCTGACTTGTAACGCCAATCTCACCGGCTGGCACAGTCTTTTTAGGTACGTTCTCAGGCATGATCTCTTTCTTCACCTCCGGCATCCTGAATAGCCGGGTGTCCTCATACACTGCGAAGACCGGAAGCGCTCCGATCGGTGATTTGAGTAGCCCGAGAGCGTGGCGGAAGAACTCGATAGTCTTTGGTGCGATATCGTCATATAATTCGATTCTCATGAGATTCTTCTGGGAAACCCCGTGCCCGGTAACCTCTCCAGCCCCCACGATCTCTATCGTGGTCTCCGGAGTCTGCTGCACGATCACATCGGAATCAGCAGTCTCTCCATCGCGACGCATGGTTATGCAGCGTTCACTCATCTCCGCCTCTGCCGATTCGAATGTCCTGCCAAGCAACATGATGCGCTCAGGATTGAGGTGGAGCGCGATTGCCTGATCCTTCTCTATGAGCTGGATCAATTCCATGCCACAGGTCACCGTACCGACCACCGAGTGGCTCGGAGATGAGGTCTTGTCAAGTTTTGATATGTATATGCGCCCGAGTCCGGCACCGCTTGACCTGACTGTTATTATGCCTGCTCTTCTAGGTTCTTTCTGCTCGAATGGGCATTCTTCGCCTTGCAGCGATTCTGTGGATGCAAACGCGTGTGTGACGGTGCTGAATGTCAATGCTCCGTATTTTACCGATGCTAATAAATGTTCTGCACCGTAAGGGGCCCCTGGTGAGAGTTCAACCGTTGCATAAGTGAATATACGCATCCCCGGATCGATTCCGGTTGAGAGGTTAGTCGTTACGACCTTGTTGACAATCGTCTCCCACCGCTCGACAGGAGCGATGCCTGTTATTGAGTCGCCGGTATCGAGAGACTCAATCACACCCCGACCGCTAACGATTCTTCCAAAAACACCACCATCCAGCGGTGCTCCGTGTGCCGCGGTGTGTAGTTTTTTCGATATGACCATATACGTATGGTCCGCAACGTGTCCGCCTGTGCCAAAGAGCACGTCCCACCGCACATATTCGTGGTCCTGGTGAGACGGAGTGATACCGGTCTTAAATGGTCCGAATGCGAGCGCATCTCTTCCAGCCCACTTAACGCCGGAATTTATGATCCCTGATTCCGCATCCCGCCAAACCTCCTGATGTGCTGACAGTTCGATCCCGATATCGCCTTTCGTCGTACTGATCAGGTACTCGGCAGTCGCTTCTTTCGACTCCTCGGTCCCCTTGATGATGGCGATGGTCGTGCCCCTATAAGGCATCTCTGCGTGTTTAAGCACGTCCGCAAGCGTGGCATCATCAGGCACGGTGAGCGGCTTGTTATCGAGTTCGATATTAATCATGGCTTATACATCTCGTCGCGTTCGCCCCTATCAAGTTGGGTGATCACGGTATTCACATCACCGACCTTGATGATCTTACCGTTTCGCATCAGCGCTGCACGATCACAGACATCCTCGACAAAGTCCATGTCATGCGACACGATTAGGAATGTCTCTCCGAGTTCCGCTCTTGCCTCAAGGATCGATTTTGTCACATCGACTCTGGTCACGGGATCCATCGTCCCGGTTGGCTCGTCGAGAATGATGATTCTCGGCTCCTTGATAAGTACCTGCGCCATCGCAACGCGGTGTGCCTCCCCGACACTCAGTTCGTCCGGCATCTTCTCAAGAACCTCGCGCGCCCTCTCTTCAGTGAATCCGGCGGTCTTCAGGACAAGTATGGATTTTCGTTCGCCCAATTCTCCCGGAAGTTCCAGTCCTATCGATTCGGTCAGATTATCGAGCACGTTCCTGTGTGGATAGAGTGAATATTCCTGGTGCAGGAGTCCGATGTGTTTGACCGCCCGCCCGGCACGTTCGGCACCTCGATCTGTCAGATCGATCCAATCATCTCCGATCCGGACATCGACATTCCCTGCTGTTGCATTCACAGAGCCGTTTAAGATCTTTGATGCAGTGGTCTTCCCTGCACCGCTGACACCGACGAGACCGAATATCTCGCCTTCGGACACCTCAAACGAGATGTTATCCACGGCACGTACGACGCCACGGTCGACCGAGATGTAGGTCTTCTTCATGTCTTTGACCTTGATGATCGGCTCTCCGATATCTGCTGTGTACGACCCGACCGTGCCGACCGTACTCATGAACCGTTCGACGACCTTTTTTGGCTCTCCCTGTTCGATGATCTCGCCGTCTTCGAGCAGTATTGCCCGGTCAGCCAGTTCTTCAATGACACCAGACCAGTGCGAGGTAATCGCAAGCGTCATGCCGTAATCATTCTTCGCAGCAACGATGCTCTCGTGCACGGCTTCGGCAGTCCTCCTGTCGAGCGTTCCTGTCGGCTCATCTGCGAGGAGGACCATTGGCTCTTTGGCAAGCTGTCGTGCAAGCACGACGCGCTGCTTCTCACCGCCGCTTAACTCCCTTGCAACGTGCATCATACGGTGCGACAGATTCACCTGATCGATGAGATCAGCCGCTCTATCGACAGCTTCTGTTGCCGGGTAATTGATCTCGATGAGCGCGTTGATCACATTCGTGATCACTCGTTCATCCCCGTAGAGCGCGAAGGTGCGCTGGAGCATGATTGCAATCCGGGTCGCAATGCTACGCCGAAGCGGGCTATACTTGTCGAGCGATACGAAATCAGCATCCATCGGAGTTAGTTCGGTACCGCATTTCGGACATGGCGTTCCCACCTTGCTCGGCGGTTCGGCATGAGCGCAATTCTCACAGTATGCGATGTGGTAAATAACCTCTCCGGAACTGGTTTCGTGCTCCTTGATTCCTCTTAAGAGGTGCATCAGCACGGTCTTTCCCGCACCACTGCGCCCAAGAATCCCAATACACTCTCCTTCCTCTATCGTCAGGTTGATATTTTTAAGAACCTTTTTGCCCTTGAATTCCATGCTCAGGTTCTTAATGTCGATCAGGGCTGTCATTTATACCTCCTATCTTCAAGCACTGTAGATGATCTTGATTGGATTTGCGTACACCTATCAACTTACATCAATTGTACTATATTAATCTTTCACACGCCGGGAGTAATATGGCTTGCGCATAGCAACCGACCTCTCGAGCAGTTTACGCATCTCTTCTTCGGATGCGCCCGATATGCTTATGAGATTATCATTGCTGAGCAGACAACCTTTTAATTTTCCATCAGAGGTAACACGCAGGCGGTTACAGTTCGCACAGAACAGAGAGTTGTCGATCGGTCGCACAAGCTCAACCTCTGCCCCCTCGACCATGTATTTCCTGCGACGGTGCATCTGTCTTGTGATGATCTCGGATGCGCGTGCGCGTAGTGCGTCTTCGACCGCACCCATATCAGCAGCCTCGCATATTCCTGTGAAATCCATCAGTTCGATGATCTGGAGTATAACGTCCCGGTTAGACTGTGTGAAATCGATCAGATCCTCTATCTCGTCGTCGTTTATCCCGCCCAGTAGCACCATATTTAGCTTAACCGGCGTAAGCCCCGCGTCCACCGCCGCGCGCACACCATCCAGCACCGAGTCAAGTGCATCGCTATCACCTCCTGTGATCTGCTGGTACCTGTCAGGGTGCAGCGTATCAAGCGACACATTCACGCGATTAAGCCCAGCTTCTGCGAGATCGTAAGCATACTTTGAAAGTAGCGTTCCATTGGTCGTGACCGAGACCTCCTTGAGTGCTGGCAGTTCTGCCACGATATCCACGAAATCGCTCCGGCATAGCGGCTCGCCCCCTGTAAACTTGATCTTCCCGACGCCATGCGCAAGCGCTGCACGTACAAGAGCGGTGATTGTATCTTTGGAGATCTCACTGTGCGCTTGCGCATGCGTAACTTCCCCCTCATGGTGACAGTAGATACAGTTTAAGTTACACCGCTGGGTGACTGATATGCGCAGACTCGTGATCCTGCGGTTATACGAGTCGATCAGTGGGGGATATTCTTGCATTTTGTGTAACAGGTGTATGGTACACAAATAAGTTGTGCGGTCGGGTGGTCAACGTGCATGGCGAGGGGGTTTTTCGGTTCACTGGTTTTCAGATGTCCGAAACATGTGGTGGCGGACGCTGTACACACCGCTCCAGCCCGCAATAGATACCCCTCGATCAAAGAATTAATCAGTGATGCGATCGCAGTGATTAGTACCATGTTCCCGAAGATCCGAATGCGCAGACTACGGCAGCCCGGGATACGAAATCTCGTAGCTGAGACACGACTTTCGTCAGATGACCTGATCTGCCCGATATTCGTGGATGAGACTATCGAAGAGCCAGTAGAGATTAGGTCTATGCCGGGCCAATATCGTTTTCCACTTGATACGGTTGCGGATGAGGCAAAGGAGATCAAAGATCTTGGAATTCCGGCAATCATCCTATTCGGGATACCTGAAACGAAGGACGAGGAAGCAACGAGTGCTTATGACGACGATGGCGTCATCCAACAGGCGGTGCGGAACATCAGGTCGGGAACAGATGGTCTGATCATTGTAACCGATGTCTGCCTGTGCGAGTACACCACACACGGGCACTGCGGCATCGTTGATTATGCCAGAGAAACGGTACTCAACGACCCGACACTCCCGATCCTCGGGAAGGTTGCGGTCAGCCATGCCCGCGCAGGCGCTGACATCGTTGCGCCGTCAGGCATGATGGACGGCATGGTGCGCGCAATCAGGACTGCACTTGACATCGACGGATTCGAAGACACCCCGATTATGTCATACTCTGCCAAGTACTGCTCATGCTTCTACGGTCCGTTTCGAGAAGCTGCCGACTCCGGATATGCATTCGGAGACCGTGGCGGGTACCAGATGGATCCTGCAAACTCGGATGAGGCGCTCCGAGAGGTGGAACTGGACATCGCGGAGGGCGCAGATATCGTGATGGTGAAACCCGCGATGCCGTATCTCGATGTTCTCTACCGGGTCAAGACCGCATGCCAGATGCCGACTGCTGCATATCAGGTGAGCGGCGAGTATGCGATGATCGAGGCAACCTCCGCGATGGGATGGCTCGACCGGGATCAGGCGATCTACGAATCATTGCTCTCGATCAAGCGTGCAGGCGCTGACATGATTCTCACGTACTTTGCGAAGGACGTGGCACGGATGCTGCGCGAGTATTTTGGGGCGCAAGCACCATGATGATCTGATTTGTAGGCATGATGCGGGATTAACGCAGGCGTCAATGCGATAGTATTAGCGTTGCCAATATCTCTCATCTGACTATGACAAAACTTATGAATATGTACCACTCAAATAGTACATACCGAGATAAGCTGGAAGAGGGGAATTATGGTCGTTTTTCTTCTGCGTACTGGCATGCCTTACGAATGACA
>JAYELB010000271.1:7605-10655 GCA_034717055.1 Methanobacteriota archaeon | reverse complement strand
CCCTCACCACCCCACCCCCTCTCGCGCACACACCACCGCCCGACCTCCAACCCACGGATGCCCCCGACTTCAGTCGGGGGTTCGTGACTTCGGGAGACTGTCGTGATGTGTGCCCAAGGTCGGGGTGGGTCGCGTGGTCGGAAGGGTTTTGGGGTGAATCAGATAGTGAGGTTATGCAGAGGCTAAAAACAATCGACGCGGATATGTTTGGTGGAATGTGACGTGAACCCAATTGAGCAGGGGATTATGTCAAAGACCTAAGAATAGGACGTGAGTTGTGTTTGGACGTATTGTAGGATCATACTGACGGTGGTGGGGTGGATAGAGGTCAGTTAGGTTTAAGTATCATGGTGTTGCCGATCATAACGTATGAAATGGTATGCTCCATACGGCAGGCTCTTAATAGTCATAGCAATAATCGCAGTGGTTGTGATGTTTGCAGGATGTGTTGAGGATGAAAACCCTGTGTCTACACCGTCACCAGCACCCACACCGACGCAGGCAGTCACACCAACAGAAACACCGGAACCGACTGCAACACTCAGCCCCTCGCAGCAACCGGTTTCAGATGTTGATTATATCAACGATGGAGGGGCAGTTCGGGTTGGCGCATTCAACATACCGGTATTCGGAAAAAGCAAGGCGTCCAAACCTGAAGTTATGGAGGTGCTTGGAAGGATTATTCGTACTTATGATGTGGTGGCTATTCAGGGGATCAGAGACGAATCACAGACTGCGCTTCCTGCACTGGTCGATACTGTGAACGCCGGCAACTCACAGTATGGTTATGTTGTGGGTGAACGGCTGGGGCGCACTACCAGTAGAGAGCAGTATGCCTATATCTACAACACACGGACCATTGAACTGACTGACACACCCCACTCACCTCACACCTACCCAGAACCTGCGGGCACTGATTCATTCCACAGAGAGCCGTATATCGCATCTTTTGAGGCAATTGCCTGTAACTTCGATTTTATTCTTATCACGATCCACGTTGATCCGGATGAGGCAACAGAAGAGATAAACGCGCTTGATACTGTGGTTAAGTATGCGCAAAGCACGTATCCTGATGAGCAGGAGTTTATTGTGATGGGGAACTTGAACGCCGACTGTTCGTACTTCGATGAGGATTCATCTTCTACGATGAGCGGCAGTAATTACCATTGGTGCATAGATAACAGCGTTGATACAACCACGAAATCCACCGATTGCACCTATGACCGCATCATAATCACGAATCCAACAGCCTCCTATTTCACGGGGGATTCGGGTGTTTTCAGGTACGATCTGGAATATGGATTAACTGAAGATGAAACGACCGCGGTATCAGACCATTATCCAGTATACGCAGAGTTTTCATGTAATGGTGGCACGGTTTCCAGATCAACGTCAGGATCTGGTACGGTAACGCCTACACCAACACCGGCACCAACTGAAACAGGGTTGGTTGCTCACTGGAAGTTGGACGAGACCAACGGCACTACCGCCCATGATAGTGTCGGCAGTCACAACGGGACACTCGTCGGTAGTTACACTTGGACCGCCGGGGCTCCAGAGGGTTTAAATCCAATGGGGGCAATTGGTCTTCATTCTACCGACGGGAGCGACGCCCGTTATGTGGACTGCGGTGATGGTGGTGACTTGGATATCACCGGCGACCGGTCGGTCGCGGCCTGGTTTAAGATAGACGATTGGAACGTAGAATGGGCTGGACTTGTTACAAAAGGAAATGGCGCATTGGGTGGCTATAATCTTTTGCGATCCGAATACGACAGCGTTTATGGTGGACATGATGATGGAGTAGCATTTCAAGTTTATGGTCAAACTGGTACTGATATTACCAGTCAACAGGTAGTCAGGGGCGAAATAAACGTGACTGATGGCAAATGGCATCATGCTGTTGGAACGTATGTTTGTGACTATGACGACGGCGGTAGTCTCGATGTAGGCCTTCTATCCATATACGTGGACGGCGTACTGGATAGAGACTATGTCGTAAAAGGTGGCATGACGCTCACAAATAATGAGAGCGTCCAGATTAACGGAATGGGAGGGGGCTTTTTTACGAACAGTACAATCGACGACGTCCGCATTTACAATAAAGCCCTATCGCTGGAGGAAGTCGAAGCGATAACGCCTACACCAACACCGGCACCAACTGAAACAGGGTTGGTTGCTCACTGGAAGTTGGACGAGACCAACGGCACTACCGCCCATGATAGTGTCGGCAGTCACAACGGGACACTCGTCGGTAGTTACACTTGGACCGCCGGGGCTCCAGAGGGTTTAAATCCAATGGGGGCAATTGGTCTTCATTCTACCGACGGGAGCGACGCCCGTTATGTGGACTGCGGTGATGGTGGTGACTTGGATATCACCGGCGACCGGTCGGTCGCGGCCTGGTTTAAGATAGACGATTGGAACGTAGAATGGGCTGGACTTGTTACAAAAGGAAATGGCGCATTGGGTGGCTATAATCTTTTGCGATCCGAATACGACAGCGTTTATGGTGGACATGATGATGGAGTAGCATTTCAAGTTTATGGTCAAACTGGTACTGATATTACCAGTCAACAGGTAGTCAGGGGCGAAATAAACGTGACTGATGGCAAATGGCATCATGCTGTTGGAACGTATGTTTGTGACTATGACGACGGCGGTAGTCTCGATGTAGGCCTTCTATCCATATACGTGGACGGCGTACTGGATAGAGACTATGTCGTAAAAGGTGGCATGACGCTCACAAATAATGAGAGCGTCCAGATTAACGGAATGGGAGGGGGCTTTTTTACGAACAGCACAATCGACGACGTCCGCATTTACAATAAAGCCCTATCGCTGGAGGAAGTCAGAGCGATTATGGGGGAGTTTACCAGCACCGATCCTGTTATGTGGGAATACACAGAATGGGCGGTCGATAATCCATCCTGGAGCGGTAATGAATACGATATTGTTGCCACCGTTATTTTCACTCATACAAGCAGCGGCTCCACCCACACCACCGAAATGTTCTACGACGGATCGAACACCTGGAAATTCCGATTTAC
>JAYELB010000271.1:0-7505 GCA_034717055.1 Methanobacteriota archaeon | reverse complement strand
CGGATTCAACGATACATCGCGGCCCGACTGGGGCCGGTGCCGGGCTGGACCATGGGCTATGGGTTCGATTTGAATGAGTGGACCACCGAGGACGATCTCGAATCATGGGCTCTTTATCTACACCAACATTTCGGGTGGCAGCACATGCTGTGGGGCAGGGCTCGATACAATGACGAGCTGGACGCGAAGTCCTACCCGTACACCAACAACAACGGACAACCGTTCAGTTACGATGACGCCGTGAGCAATCTGGATAGTGATCTGAACCGCCCGCATTTATACGAGGAGCGTTTTTGGTACATGCGCGATGAAGTCTGGACGATGGAAAATACCCGCCGGGCGATCTGGCATTACACCCTAGCAGGCGGGATGGGATCATGGTGGGGATTCTATAAGTATGTTCCAACCAGTGGGCGCCCGCATCCTCCGTATCCGAACCCTGAACAGCTGGTAACGGCCAATCAATTCTGGGTGGGCCGGTTCCTGTTGGATATGGAGCGAGCCAACAACCTTACCGACGGGTATTGTCTGAAATCAACGACTAACAAAAATTATGTTTTTTACAAGGAAGACGCAGACTCTGTCCGGATGAATCTGTCTAGTATGGGAACGGCTTTGCCAGCAATCGCTGTAGATGCCAAACGCGACTATAAAGAAATCAACATAGGCACATTGGGTACCACAAGCCAGACCTGGAACGCATCTTACGTTTCCGATTGGGCGATAGCCGTTGGAGATTTCGATTAGCCTGAACACGTGGACCCAAACAGTAGTGAGATCTTCTGCAACGGCGCATGCGAAATCCGGATGAAGTGGAACGGTTACCTGCAACGACGACCACAACGGCCGCCCGTTCAAACTGAAATGTCCTCAAGAGTGGGGTCATCCCACTGTGAAACGGAGGAGGTTCCTAACAAAGTCACAAACTCGATTGACTTGCAAACATGCGAATGACTTGTTTGACATCAGGCCGCATGCGGTAACCCAGATGCTGAGCCGAATAAAAGGTGCCCATAAAGGAATTTTGAAATGAGCCTAAAACGTAAATTAGCGGAAGCTATGAATATATACAACCCAGCACTTCTTGTTCTCTTGATTTTCGGTGAAACGTAAATCACATCCCAAAAGGTGTCACGCGGGTTGATGATAAAAGGACAGGCTATTTCCAATTCGCCGAAAGTCAGGTGTTCTAAAGGAGCGAGGCTATAGTCTGCGCGTAGAGCCAAGCGAGGATGACAATGAGATAGGGTGCTGGGTGGCTCCAAAAGATGAGCGATTGTTCATCTCACATTCCGCAGACCGCCATCTATTTTCCATAATTTCTACCGATAGCGGTTTTAAATATCTAGAAAATATTATTTTTATACTGTGGTGGCACAACCCACCCAATTTCAACAGTGGGTGCTTTACATGTTTATTTAAAAAATATTTATTTTAATAAGTTGATTATCTTCAAAAACCCAAAGTCACAAGCAATAGCCACTATTCGCCATTTACAAAAAACAGATCTTTTTGCAAAAACACGTGCGGAATGTCAGTTCATGGCATCAAATCCACTCACACTTCTGGGTCTGGTAGCTGATGGGAACATAGAGGTGACGCATGGCAGAAAAAGCCAAGTGAAGAGAATCTTTACGACAAGATCATGGAAGAGGCTTTCCCATCCCGATAGTCACGAGGATGCACGGGCCCTTAGCTGGAGGGAGCCCATGGGTCAGAGACTCGATTGTCGCAAGTGGTTGGTCTGCCGTTTTTTTGAGGTCGCAGGCAACGATATTGGCGCTCAACTCAGAGAAATTGACTGGAAAGTACTCTGACTGCATTTGTCCGGAAAGAAGCTCGTATAGGTCCGTGGTAGCTATTCAGAGTTCGGAAACTGGGGCAACTATATGAAATTGTAGTAATAAAGGAGATGCTTGAAATTTATTACGGGGTGGCACGGCCGGGACTTTGGGAGACTATCACGATGGACGCGGGGGTCGGGTCGTGTGGGCGGAAGAGGTTTTGTGGAGTGGGTCGAAAGACATAATGCAGAGAAGAATGGAGAGGAGCGGGTGATGATTGAAGTTCGGCCAGCAGGATATGTAGATGGGGTATGTTTGGATAATACCTTTGGAATAAAAAGATGTTAAAAATAAATTGATTTGTAGAAAGGGGTGAGAAAATGGAGACGATATATTTGGCAACGTGGGAAAGTAGATTCTGGGCTTGGCTTATTGATATCTTGTTGGTAGGCGCTTTGTCGGATCTCGTTGTAGAATCTTCAGGATTTTTTTGGGATTCTGGCTTCACCAACCTGGCAGGTTTTGGAGTTAGCGGAGTATTAATATTTATCTATTGGACATTATTTGAAGGATATAATGGTCAATCGGTCGGGAAAATGGTATTGAGTGTAAAAGTTGCAGATAGGAAAGGGGGGGAAATAGGTTTCGGAGTTGCGGCATTAGAAAGTTTTGGCAAAGCATTTCTTCTGCCATTGGATTGTCTTATTGGATGGTTGGCTATGCCTGATAGTAAGTTGCGCCTCTTTAACAGGATTTCAAGTACCATTGTTATCAAAACAAAATATGAAGAACCTGAGGGAGTGAGGTACGTCAAAGAAAATGAATAGTCCCGATTTTGTGGCGCCCCCTCGGTGCGATGGTTTTTTATACGAACATGTCCCTATATCAATCGATGGTTTCAGATGTATTAAACGGGGTAAAACCGGACGTCAGGATGCTTCACGACATGGATGACGTGCTGTATGACCGTTCGCAGCTAAATGCTCCTGACACTGAGTTGTATTACATGTACCGTGATCTATCACTGAGCAAGGCGGATCACCAGAGGATTCTTGAGCATCATCTGCGGTATGACATCACCGTGATCCCGCCGGGGATGCTCGGAACGGAGTATGTGAAGACTGCAGGACACGACCACCCTGGCGACTACGGGGAGATCTACGAGGTACTTGAGGGTGAGGCAGAGTACCTGCTGCAGAAGAGAGCAGGGGATACCATATCTGACGTGATCGTGGTACATGCTGCTGCCGGCGATAAAGTGATCATACCGCCAGGATATGGGCATGTGACGATAAACTCGTCTAATACTACGCTTAAGATGGCTAACTGGGTTTGCAGGGATTTCTCCTCTATCTACGACTTCTTCAGGGAGAAAGGCGGGGCTTCGTACTTCATGCTGGAAGAAGGTTTCATTCCGAATCCAAAATATGAGAATCTCCCAGAGATACGCTTTTTAAAGCCGACAAATTACAGTGAGGTTGGACTTTGGAAAAACAAGGAGATGTATGGACTTGTGAAACAACTAGATATGCTGGAGTATCTCATAAGACCGGATGGGTACGACGGATTATTTGAAAGAATACTTGGTTGAGGTGGTATAATCACAGAATATCCCATTAAACGCGGTCACAAACTCGATGATGACTTGATTCTAGAGCTGATGAAGGAATGCTTCGGATGCGATGCGGAGATGGAAGACGGCAAGTCCGTTATCAGTTACAAATCATTAAAGCGGATGGAAGTGTGGATGGACGGAAAACAACTCTGCGTACACACGGAATCGAACATGGATTCAGATCTCGGAGACGTATCCGATGCAAACAGATGCTTTCGGAGATTTCTCGAATCTGCCACCGGATTCAACGCAAAGCAACGTGCAAAAAAGATGAAGAAGAGTTAGTTGATTACACTGTGAACAGGCTCAACGCCATGTGGCGGGGGCCACAAAGTTTCCGGGTTATTCTTATTCTTGTGCAATCCCGTAGTTTTATATTTGGATATCCGCACAATACTCTTGAGTAAGTACCTAATTCATACGAATGCGTCTTTCACTTTCTCAAATATCCCCTTGTGCTTCTTTTCATCGTTGGTAGGGTTTTTATCCTCGATTCCCTGTAGTTCTGTGAGAAGTTCCCGTTCCCGTGCGGAGAGGTGTGTTGGAACGACGACCCCGACTTTTACGAGCTGGTCTCCTTTCCCGATCCCGTGGAGTTTTGGCATTCCCTTGCCGCGCAGACGGAGGGTCGAACCGGACTGGGTGCCTGCAGGGATCTTCATCCGCACGTCGCCGTGCAGCGTCGGCACCAGAACATCGTCGCCGAGTGCAGCCTGCGTGAAGTGGATCGGAAGTTCATACAGGATGTCATTACCGTCACGCTTGAATACCGGATGCGGATCGACATGCACGAAGATGTACAGGTCTCCAGGGGGACCGCCTCTCACCCCGGCCTCTCCTTCGCCCCGGTGGGGTATCCGGTCTCCTGACCCGATGCCGGCCGGAACATGGATCGAGAGCGTCCTGGGGCGGCGTACCCGGCCTCTTCCATTACAGGAACTGCACGGAGATTCGATGATCTTGCCTGCGCCGCTACAGTGTGGGCATGGCGAGGATGTGATAAACTGCCCAAATGGCGTATGTCTCGCTTGACTGATCTGCCCGGTGCCGTGGCAGTACGGGCAGGTCTTCGAAGTTGTGCCGGGTTTTGCGCCAGTTCCCTTGCAGACATCACACGTGTCCGTGCGCATCACTTCCGCCTTCTTCTCGATGCCTGTTGCAGCATCCTCAAGCGATATGCGCAGGTCATACCTCAGATCCGAACCGCGCTCCGGCCCCCGTCGCACACCACCGCCGCCACCAAAGAAAGTCTCGAAGATACCTCCGCCTCCACCTACACCGCCACCACCAAACCCTCTGAAGATGTCTTCGAAGTTTATGTTCCTAAAGATATCATCCTGTGAGTACCGTGCATCGATGCCGGCATGCCCGAACCGGTCGTACTGTTTCCGCTTTTCAGGATCAGACAGCACTCCGTACGCCTCTGATATCTCTTTAAACTTCTCTTCCGCTTCCGGCGCCTTATTCCTGTCGGGATGATACTGCATCGCCAGTTTTCGGTATGCTTTCTTGATCTCCTTCTCATCAGCGTCCTTCTGGACTCCGATGATATCATAATAGTCCTTCTTCGTGGGCATGTGACCTGCTACCTCTCTTCAAGATTATACGGTATACACGTACGTTAAATTAACTGTTGTGTTTTGTTGCGTTTCAGCCCGGGTTTACTTTCGGAAGAGTCAGATTCCCGCCCTGATAAGAGACGGCAGGCATGAAAGCGCGGAGACTGGCTTTCTTCGCAGCATAAACCGCATGACCCGAATCGCCTTCAAAGTCGGCGAGCCGATCCCAACGATTCGAGCCACATCCTCGCCAGCAAACAAGCCCACAAGCCGGTCGATCTCCGCATCATCCATATTCCGCATGGCTTCGAGGGAAGACCGCCCGAGCCGGTACTCACTTCCAAACTCCTTCCCCCAGAGACGCGGGTATTCGGATAACGCCCTTGCAGACGTCTTCGATGCTGCTATCGCGTTTGCCGCCACCGCTCCGCATATCTCGCCCGCACGCATCCCGTAACCGATTCCTGACTGCCCTGCTGCGCCGCCTGTGACCATAATTCCTGCCGATACGATTCTGTTCGGGATGGTTGCGATCGGATCACCGCCTGTGTACTTTCTGACAATCCTCAGATCGGATATGTTCTTCTGTTTCTTGAACCGCTCCAGCCACAGATCAAAGAATTCGGAGACGTCCGGTCCGTGCCTCCGCACAAACACCCCGAGATTCGCACGATCGCCGCCGCCTGGCGAATATGTCGCCTTCCAGCCAGGAGCGATGCTCCCGACATGGTACTCGAAAAAGTCGGGTTCGCCGATCCCGTCCGCCTCTACCTCCGCTTCGACTGCCCATGCGATATCGTGCGGATACTTTGTCGGACGCAGCCCTACAAGCGCGGATAGCTTAGATGAGATGCCGTCTGCGATTATCACGATGTCTGACGTGAATGTCCGGTCAGAGGTGCTGGTCTGGATCTTTTTATCTTTTTTGATGATGTTATGAGCGGTAACACCTGTGTGGATATTCACGTTCTGCTCTATCAACTCTCTAGCGTGGTATTCATCGAATTTTCTCCGGTCGATGATGTATCCGGGCGCATCGACAACGATCCTGCTGCCGCCTGGCGATACGATCTCAGCGCCTGCCATCTCCCGGATAACATACTCTGAATGGACGACCTCACTTGTTCTGTCAAACATCCCCTGAAAAAACGTGTTTGCCGGATGCGGAGGGTCTCCGATACCGCTTTTTTGCTCAATTAAGGTCACATCGACATCCTGCGCAGAAGCGGCAAGCGCTGCGCTTATACCTGCCGGGCTTGCCCCGATCACAAGAACGTCCGCGTCATTTTTCATCTCTATATCCCTCCTTGTCTGCATACTGTTCGATCAGATCTGCGAGTCTCGAACCGCGCTCGTACCATCGCTCGTGTAGATACTGCGGGTAGATCGGGAGGCGCTCCCTGAGGCGGATCCCGCCGAGCTTACCTGCCAGTTCGGATATCTGGGGCCATTTCGCCTCCGGATTGATCCAGTCGATGGTGTAAGGAGATATCCCGCCGAGGTCTGAGGCTCCGCACCTGACCAGGTCATAAAATCCGGTGAGATTCGGCGGCACCTGTATCGTAACGTCCTCTGGCAGAATCCTTCGCGCCAGCGACACCGTCTCCACCATCTCCTGATGCGTTGGTTCAGGAGAATCTACCATCCCGGTCCCAGGTTTCGGCGCAAACGGCTGGATGATCACCTCCTGGATGTGCCGGTACCGGGTGTGTAGATCCGCAATCATTGAAAGCGACTGCACACGATCTTCCCTGCGCTCACCAATCCCTATCAGAAGTCCCGTCGTAAACGGCACCCTTAACTTTCCCGCGTTCTCGATTGTCTTGATCCGCACGGAAGAAATCTTGCCGACAGACCCTTCATGCGCAGGGAGGGATGCGGTCGTCTCGAGCATCAGCCCCATGCTTGCATTGAGCGGTTTTAGCCGTCTGATATCGCGAATATCCATCACACCCGGATTGCTGTGCGGAAGCAGCCCGTATTCGATTGCGATCTCGCAGAGGTCGATTAAGTAATCGATTACGCTTGAGTATCCAATATTCTCGATCCATTCCTTAAATTGTGGATGCTCTTCTGGCATCTCCCCAAACGTGAAGAGGGCTTCGGTGCATCCTGCCCGCCTGCCCTCATCGAGTATTTTCGTAACTTCGCTTACGGTCATCAGGTTCGCTTCGGGATGTCCTGGATCACGCCTGAATCCGCAGTATTTGCACTGGTTCCGGCAGACGTTTGTGATCGGCAGGAAGACGTTTTTGGAGAATGTGACAGCGTCTGGCAAGAGCATGATTGTGTGAATTTGGTGTGGTGGTATTTAATAGCGATTGTTGCGGTTCACATTCACCTACATGCAGCTACAATTCTCCGGTTGAAAAACTGGGCGGATCCATACCAGAGCCGCCGTGTGATCAACTTATCATCCCCAAAACCCCCTCCTACTGTGTTTTGCAGCATTGTAACATCAAAAGCGCATCAAGCGAGGTAACCGCCCCATCCGAGTTCACATCCGCTGCCGGATCGGCAGGAATACTACCAGTAGCCATCTGAAGA
>JAYELB010000270.1:0-2486 GCA_034717055.1 Methanobacteriota archaeon | reverse complement strand
CCAACGACTTTTACGATTGTATCAGGGTTCCGCACCACGACCCACTCGGGATCGACCTTCGGATACGATCCGCTGAGACCTGCTGCGATGTTCCTTCCGCCAGCCATCTCGACGAGCTGGTCGGCGCCGCTCCATGTGCCATACGTCTTGTAGGCCTCATAACCCTCGATATACACCAGCGGCTTCTCATCATCCCTCAGATCACTGATCCTGCCATCGATCACATCAAGATATTCAAGGTACCACAGAGCGAACTCTTCCGCCTCACTTTCTCTCTCGATGATGTATCCAAGTTTTCTCACATCATCGATCATGGTTTCGGGTTTGTAGCAGTCGAGGCGGATCAGTGTGATATCGGTGCCGTGCAGTTTCTTCTCAAGTTCCTCGCTCCATCGTGTGAAGTGGCTACCGTAAGCGATCACGACATCCGGGTTCAGACTGATGATCTTCTCGATGTCAGGATACGACATCGACCCAACCATCGGCAACCGGCTGATCTGTGGAAAAAAAATCAGAACAATCTGCGGTGTGTTTTGAGATGCCGATGATCTTATCTGACGAATCAAGCGTTCTTAGGATTTCCGCTCCGTTTGAGTGGAGAACGATGATGCGCTTCACTGGTTTACAGATCGTGACAGTTGCAGGCTCTGATGAGTCGTCGATGATCGTTCTCGGGTAATACCGGTGGATGTGTGCAGACTCTCTCAGACTGTCCAGCCGAACATTGCCAGAGCCATCAAGATAACCAAGGATCAGACTGCCAAGTTCTGCTTCTGATACGGTCCCGTCTCTGTCGATGTCTCCTGTGACCTGCGCATATACCGGACATGCGATCAGCAGGAGAATAAACCCGATTACTGCTATTATGTTCATTTATGGGTACACAAAGATGTTATCCGGAATCCCCATGTCCTGGAACCGCTCGAGATACTCCCGGTGAATGTTAGAGGGGTCGAGGTCTTCAAAAGTGTCAGGATATAGCCACTTTGCCATATACGTGACACCGATGATGTACCTGGGTCCTGTGTAGATGTCTGATGTGAGTATGTGAACCCGCCTACCTTTCACTGCATCCATGTCCGCCCATCCCGGGCGGCTCATGATGTCACGCATGAGCGCTTCAGGCTCAGAGGTATTATCATAACTGGCAGATGCTGCCTTGACCAAGACATCCGGATTCTGTGCGATCGCCCATTCAGAGTCTATCTTTGGGTACGCGCCTATCAAGCCGCTTGCGATGTTCCTTCCGCCAGCCATCACGCACATCGAGTCTCCACCGGAGCCCGCGGACACTGTTTTGAAGTCGGAATAGCATTCAAGATATATGCTCTGCCGATCTTCTGTGGGAAGGTTTTCGACACGCTCACTGATCAGATCAGTATGATGCTGGTAGAAGTCGATCAGTTCTCGCGCATTCCCCTCCTGCTCCAGAACGACTCCGAGTTTCCGCACATCGTCAGTCATGTTCTCAGGGATGTACAGGTTAAGCCTGATCACGGCGATGTCAGTCCCGCCGAGTTTCGCCTCAAGTTTATCTTTCCCGGGCCATTTGCCATACGCAAGTACAACATCCGGATCAAGAGCAAGGAGCACTTCGCAGTCGGGACTGTTCCATTTCCCTACGGCCTGAACCTCCTCAAACTCAGAGAAAAAGTCATCCTCGGCGATTCCTGTGCTGACCCCGACCACTTCGTCCGTCGCTCCAAGCGACCGTATAACCTCTGCACAGTCGCTGGTGAGTGCCACGATGCGTCGTACCGGCGTGTAAATGGTCACCTCATCTCCGTTTGAATCCGGAATCGTCCGCGGATAATAGGCATGGATATGGGACGCGGACCTAAGATCAGACAGTCCGATATTTGAGGAATCGCCAGGAGATGCATCAAGATACGCGAGGATCAGAGCTGTTAGTTCTGCCTCGGACACGATTCGATCTCCATCAATGTCTCCTGTGGCAAGGGCACAAGCAGGCGGTGATAACGTCACGGTGAGCATCAGCACCAGAACGGCAAAAATCTCCGGTTTCATCGAAGTCTACCTCCGTACATAGAGATATGCCACAAACATCATCGCGACCAGTACCCATGCCCCAAATCCAGGTGTATTTGGTTGCACAGCTTCCGTGTTCGTCATCGGCTGTTCCGAAAACTGTGGCGCAGCACCGCCACCGACAGCACCTTCGGAATCGCTCAAGAGGTCGATCCAGATTCCTGTGATCTCCGGAGTACCGGAACCGGGGGTTGATGACCTGACACGATACGTGACCATGCTCTCATTGATGACTGCAAACGAGATATTCTGTCCTGAGACCCGAACCTTCTCGTTGGGATGCGTTGTGCTGACGAACGTCAGACCAATAGGAAGCGTTTCTGCGATCCCGCAGATCGTGATGTTGTAAAGGGTTAGCGTCACATCAAACTCGTCTGGTGCAATCTCTGAGATCGCACGGTCAACTCCGGTGTTATCGGTGTTGGCAATGTTATCAA
>JAYELB010000269.1:0-2488 GCA_034717055.1 Methanobacteriota archaeon | reverse complement strand
CCGCTCTTGTACTGCTCAACAGCATCACGAACGGTGCCGCTTGCGCCAGTCACCATCGTAATTCCGGCGGCAGTGAGAGTCTGGACCGCATTCGGTCCCAGGTTTCCTGTGACAACGACGCTGACATCCTTGCCAGCAACATTCTGCGCCGCCTGTATCCCGGCACCACCCGAAGCACTTATGCTCGGGTTTTGCATCGCCTCATACTCCATCGTCTCTGAGTCCACGATCACGAAATACTGGCACCGCCCGAATCTCGGGTCTACGGGCGCATCCAGAGATGGTCCCGTTGATGTTACGCATATCTTCATTTATATCACTCTCCTTTCACAATATGTTCCATACCGTCAACGATCGTCTCAAAGGCGCTAGCAGCTTCTGAGTCATGCGCAAGCACGAATGGGATGCCGCTGTCTCCAGACTCGACGATATTGACCTCAATCGGAATCCTGCCAAGGAATGGCACGCCCATGTCCGCGGCAGCGCGTTCCCCGCCACCGATCTTGAAGAGATCGATAGATTCACCACATTTCGGGCATTTGAACCCGCTCATGTTCTCTATGATCCCGATTAGAGGCATCCCAAGCTCCTTTGCGAAGGTCACCGACTTTCTCGAATCCAGCAGGGCAACGTCCTGTGGAGTGGTGACAACGATCGCGCCGTCTATCTCCGGGATCAACTGGGCAACACTCAACGGTTCATCGCCGGTTCCGGGAGGGAGGTCGATTATGAGGCAGTCCAGATCCCCCCATGAGACATCGGATAGGAACTGCTTTATCGCACCCATCTTGAGCGGTCCCCGCCATACGACCGGCGTATCCTTGCTCGCAAGCATAAATGCGAGGGACATAACCTTCACCCGCGGGGGCACAAAGACCGGGTTTATACCGCCCTCTGTTATGTCGGGACGCTCGTCCTCGATCCCGAGCATCTTCGGGATATTCGGACCATGAATATCGGCATCCATAATCCCAATCTCGTATCCCTTTGCCGCAAGTGTGAGTGCAAGGTTGACTGCTACGGTGGTCTTTCCAACGCCGCCCTTTCCACTCATAACCATTATTTTATGCTTTACTCGTCCCATACGCTCTTTCAAGCGCTTTTCCTGAGCCATACTTTCTTCGTCTTTATTCATGATTTCACCATTGTACTGTTAACGCATACCATGTCTGCCACCTCCGGATCTGGCATAGCCGCGATCGTCCTCTGCTCTGTGTATGTTCATGCTTCCACAGTTCGGGCAGTTCCGGAGCCTTCCGATGCCATGTATAACCTCCCATACATGCTGGCAGTCATGGCACTGGAACTTCCTCGCTTGCGTCATCGCCATCTCGTACGTCCCTCCATGGATTCGTATCGCTTTACCGCAAACGAGAGCGCATCCGATCTTTTTCCGTGCCTCGGATAGGATCCTGTGAAATGTTGGCTGCGAGACATTCATAAGGTCTGCCGCTTCACGCTGGTCCATCCCGAGATGATCCTTTAGCCGGATGCTTTCCATCTCTTCCATCTTCAGAACCACTTCGCCGCGGTCATCCGGACATGTTGCACACGGCCTCCAGTAATCATAATCGAATGATGACTGTATATGCCGGTGGCGTCTCGGTCTTGGCATTAATGAATACATATTCACAATGAACTTAAACCTTTCGGTGACATCGGTATCTCAGAATCCCACACACCATTTCCCCAAAAGATTCTTTGTTGCGGCAAATGATTACAACACCACGTTCGGATCCCCGACTTTCGGCGAACTGAAATAGCCTGTCCTTTTATCGTCACGGAACACATGCAGAATTACTAATGATAACGACGCGATTGAAGAATGGACATTTGAAAAGGGTGAAACGTGCCGTACCCGCATCTGTTGACAAGAAGTTACATCACAGATTGCCGCACTGGCTACCCCCTCCATTCGGGATAATCCTACCGCGGAATGTGTGAAATAGCAACTCCCACATAGTAAGCTCAGCAGGAACAACGTGGAAAATCTGAAAGTCCGATTTAGATCAAATGCAAGGATAAAAACACCATGAAGAGCGTAAAGCGAACCATTGTAAGAGTCGTAAACGACAATAAGCGAAAACGGACTGTTACGCTTAGACCAAAAGGTATGGAATCAGACTATAATTGCTATGAGGACGTTATAGTGAATGGACGAACGGTTTCCGGCTTACAGATGGCTTCTAAAGTGTTTATAATTATCTGTGATGTAGAACCCGGGTTCGCCCCCTAAGCTCCCGGAATATCCGGGTAGGGACCCTGTGAAGGTAAACGATGGCTTATGGGGTAGAGGATTCGGTAAAAAAGCGAATGATATTTTGTAATGAGATGTATAGGGGTTCAAAATTTGCCCTAACCCGAGAGGGTGTTGACTTACCAAATTGGTGTTTCATTGTATGCATGGAGGCAAACCTGTGAATGTAAGTAGTTCAATTACGCCATTAAAAGGCGAGAGACTTACAGACACTCGACCAAAACTCCAGTG
>JAYELB010000268.1:0-2489 GCA_034717055.1 Methanobacteriota archaeon | reverse complement strand
TATATTCCTATTTACTGGAATACAATAAACAATCAGTGTTTAATTCACATATAAACCTTTCGAGACCGTTTCAAGTGGAGACCAAAAAAATCGAGCCAACCACAATCTCATTCCACCCCACAAAACCTTTTGATCATCCGATTCACACCCGACCCCCATATTCGCGATGCCATCTTCCCCGTCTCCCGAAGTCACTAAACCCCGGACTTAAGTACAAGGCCTGCGCATCTCGTTTTTTGCATTCCGTCTGCCTGCACCGATGTATTGCATACATTCAGAGCCGGCAACAAATCCGTACATCGGCCGTGGTAGAGCGCTCCTTGTCTCATGTGTGCCAAATCGGAATCCATCCTACATAAAGTCCTCCCCCCCTGAGTGAAACTACCAATACGTGCAGGGGCACGGAACTGATCTCGCGCCACCCCCTACCGAATACGCTGTCAAGTGATCATATCAACTCACCCGTGCGCCCGGATTGCCGATCGCCACCCACATCTACGCGCCGCCGCCCAGACTCCCGACCACAAACGCTGCAAGTGCCATCATCATCGCTTGCTTAAACAGTCTCGACGAACCCGCGGCATCCCCCTTCTTCAATCGCAGTATCGCAATCAGAAAACAGAGATCCGCGAAGATCACCACAGCGAGATACCAGACCGAGAATCCGAGCGAGAGATATGGGACTGTGCTTAACAGTACTGCGATCACGCCGAATGCGGATGCGACATATTCGGCATGCCTCGATCCGATGCGGATCGGAAGCGTATCAAGCCCCATTGCTGAGTCGCCATCGATGTCTTCGATGTCTTTTGCGATCTCGCGTGCGATTGTTGCAAGCATCGCAAGTGCGAACAGTCCGGACATCCGGACGAGACCAGGGATTCCGAAGAGCGCACCTCCGTATAGGAACGTGGATCCGGTCAGATATCCAACAGAGATGTTTCCGGCAAGTGCTGTGCGTTTCAGATTGCGGGCATAGACGATGAGCATCAAGGAGTTTACGAGAGCGATTGCGAAGCAGATGATGTTGATGGTGTATGCCAATGCGATGCCGAGTCCGAAGAGGGAGAGCGAGAGATACAGTGCCGCATTCCTGCTAACCCGCCCTGAAGGTATTGGGCGCATCGGCTTGTTGATCGCATCGATGTCTGCATCGAAGTAATCATTGATCGCGTTTCCTGCGCCCGTTATCAGAAAGACAGAAGAGAATAAAGAGAATATGAGCACCGCCCCCAGAATCGGTAGCTCTGTTATGCCACAGACGATTCCTGCACCAACGACCGCTGCAAAGCCAGCCATCGCGCAGTTTCCGGTGCGGAGCAGACCGAGCAATCAACTCCTCCTCTTGACCTTGATCATCCGGTCGAGTGCATCCTTCGCCTTCTTCTGCACATCACCAGGTATAGCAACCACGTATTCAAGATTCTCAAGCGAACGGACCACCTCTGAAAGTGTAACCATCTTCATGGCAGGGCAGATCGCGTAATCAGAGACTGCATAGAACCGTTTTTCTGGAAATTCTTTCTCCAGCCGGTGCAGCATCCCTGACTCGGTACCGATGATGAACTCATCGGAATGTGAATATCCGGCGTACTTAACCATCCCTTCGGTGCCGTACGCCCCATCCGCAAGATCGATCACCTCTGGTCTGCATTCCGGATGCACGAGTACCTCCGCGTCAGGATGCTTCTGCTTCGCATCCGCGATATCGTACGGCAGTATCTGGTGGTGCGTGTGGCAGTACCCATCCCACGGTATGATCTTCTTCTCCGTGAACCTGGCAGCATAGCGTGCAAGATTCTTATCAGGCACGAAGATGATCTCATTGCAGTCAAGCGACTCCACAACCTCGACAGCGTTTGCTGACGTACAGCAGATATCACTCTCTGCCTTCACTGCCGCGCTCGTGTTCACATAGCAGACCACACGGGCGTCCGGATGCCGCTGCTTCATCTCGATGAGTTCCTGCTCTGTGATCATCGCAGCCATCGGGCATCGGGCATCCATATCAGGGATCAGAACGGTCTTGTCAGGGCTCATGATGGCTGCGGACTCTGCCATGAAATCGACGCCGCAGAAGAGGATCACGTCAGCATTGGTAAGGGACGCTTCAATGCTTAACGCAAGCGAATCGCCAACGAAGTCAGCGATATCCTGAATCTCAGGACGCTCGTAGTTATGAGCGAGGATAACTGCATTTCTTTCCTGTTTCAGCTTCAGGATTTTTTCGATCATGTCACTATTCTTGGCGCACATCGTTATAAATCGATACGGGCGGTACGGGTACCTATCTTCAAAAATCCGAGACTTGCTCCGAAAATAGTCATGTCACCAAGATAATCCCCGGAATCATGGGCTATCAACCAATGGCACTACCTTAAGCGGATATCCCACCTCCACGTAATTCGTTGCGAGCTTCGTCCCGTGGTTTAGTGAGTAACGGATAGTGTTTACGTCGACGTTTGACGGCACGCGGTTCACTACGTCCG
>JAYELB010000267.1:0-2516 GCA_034717055.1 Methanobacteriota archaeon | reverse complement strand
ATATCACGGACGGCGCGTACCAGCAGGATGTGCAGAACGTATACAGCGACAATATCGTTGCGACCAGCATACTGATGACCGTTTTCATGGTTAAACCCTCATTCTGATTCTTGATAAGCATTGCACATAGGATCTATATAGAAGATCATATCTGCCTGAGAATCTCGTACCCAAAGACTGCGATCGTGATCACAACAGCGGTGAGCGAGAGTGCAAGCACTGCATTCGGGTAGTATGGCTTGGATCACAACTTTCCCCCACCACTCGAGGGGGTCGCAAGCAACCACTTCCAGAGCGGCATGAACACGATCCTCCTGCCACCGATCTCCTCTTCCCTCTCGATGTCATCGGTTATGATCAGACCTTTCTTGAGCCCGAACTCATCCATCGCCTCCACAAGCGCACTCACCTCCCGCTTCTCGGTCTCTTCATTTATGGAATAACAGACCTGGATCAGTTCCTCAACCTTCATGCCATTCTTTATCACAAAATCCACCTCTCCCCGGTTCTTCCAGTAGTATATCTCTGTTTGTGATGAACGGCGCTTCAATTCTATAAATACGAGATTCTCTATCGCTCTTCCGATGTCTTCTGAAAATTTAAAGGAAACTACGTTTCTAAGTCCCGTATCCACGCAGTAAACTTTCTTCGGGGACGCATGTCGCACACCTCCGGAATATGAAAATCGATCGACAAAAAAGATCAAAAAACTGCTTTTTAGATACTCGGTGTAGTTCTTTACGGTATTCACACTGCCCAGATTGAAGATGTTCTTTAATCTGTTGTAACTGGTCGTGTTTGAGACATTCGCCATCAAGTAGTTGGCAATCTCCCGAAATGTCTTTGTCTCCCTTATCCTGCATCTCACAAGTATATCCCTGAAGATTATATCTCCAAAAAGCCTGTGAAGTGTCTCCTTCTCGCCATATCTCAGGTACTCCGGAAAACCGCCGTCTTCAATATATGAAGAGAGGTGTTTTGCGATTTTAGCCCGCTCTTCTGTGATATACTCGAAATTTTCTGATTCTGACGGATTCTGTGGTTTTCAAAAGATGTCGGAAGATGAGACTTCTCATTCTTTGCGACTTTGTGCCCTCGCGTCCCTGCGTTCCTCTGATCAACGCAAGGTCGCAAGGTCGCAGCGACGCAAAGACAAGCGAGTGACGCCCGCGATCTCTACACACGTGACGGCTACTGCTATCGACCACAGAAAACATCAGAACTATGAAATTTTCTCCGGGTTCAGCACCTTTGAGCCTCAAAAATTCCCTGAATGAGAAGGGATATATCTTTTTTGCGAGATGCCTTCCTGTCCGATGCGTTGCGAGTTCCCCGCTCAAGAGTCTCGCATTCGACCCGGCGATTACGAACTTGTTGTCGCGTTCATATACTCACCACCGGCATAAACTGCAACTTTTGTAATTGCCAATTTGATCATGAATACACAAGACCGGGACACATACAACAGGATAACCAATCAAGAGGTTTATTCGATCTTTGCGTCCTTGCGACCTCGCATCTTTGCGTTTTTATTCCCCAATTTAACGCAAAGACGCAAAGACGCAAAGACGCGAAGGGTGTCATCTCTATCGTCACGTCTTTCGCGTGTGTCAGCGCATCCCACTAACACATTTGCAAAAAAGCCCAGTTTGTGGCGTTGCGAAGTATAGCTTAACGAAGATGATCCAATATTTTTAGCAGTTCCTTTGATGATGAGATTACCAAATTCTCCAGTTTCCATACGACGGTCTAAAATTTCCAAATTCTTCAATTCTACGGGTTTTCCTACACTCGGTGTCTGTGCCTGTACACGAAATACGTAGTCAGAAGATACACGGGAGAGCGCAACAAAGAAATGGCATGACTGAATCGAATATCACGGACGGCGCATACCGGCAGGATGTACAGAACGTGTACAGCGATAGTATCGTTGCGATCAGCATACTGAAGGTCGTTTTCAGGGTCAAACCCTCATTCTGATTCTTGATAGACCTTGCACAAATAAACCATATAGATGATCCTCTGTGCATATATTTAAACGACTCCCAACGATCAGGATGACTATGCTATTCCGTTACGACTCCTTGGATCAGAGGTTGTTGACCCATCTTCGCTCATCACGTGCAGTTTCAACCCTCTCCCGAACATCTTTTCAAAATCGCTTACAACCGATTCTACCCCCCATCGCTCAAGATCGCACTCTCCATCTGAGCGGAGTGAGAGCGCAACTTTTTTCTTGTCTTTTTTCTTGAATCTGGCGGATTTTACACGTCCGGTGTGGCTTCTATCGAGTTTTTCAGCAAATTTAAGCAATATAGAGAGGATGGCGACGGTCATCCGGGAATGCTCGCTTAATTCTGTCATCGTCGTCTCATTTTGTCTTGGAACTCGCTTTCTGTGAAAACGAGCGACGTTTGCCATGATTGTGATCTCTGTCTGGTTGAATCCAAGTAGTTCTGCGTGGCTGATTACATAATGGGAGTGGATATGGTGGTCTTTGAATGAGATGAACTTTC
>JAYELB010000266.1:0-2524 GCA_034717055.1 Methanobacteriota archaeon | reverse complement strand
TGTAGTAATCGTGGGCGACACTCCTTCTTCTTTGCGTCTCTGCGACTTTGCGTTAAATCAGAGGAACGCAAAGACGCGAGGGCGCAAGGGCGCAAAGGTTGGAAACCACAGAATCCATTAGAATCAGCAAAATATGAAGAATGAGAAAATTTTATATGGTTACCACTACAGTCAACTTTATCATCTTTAAACCAATTACGAATCTTATCAAACTCCCAAGCACCTTTTAAATACAATTCATCTACTAATTCTTGATAAGTCGCCCTAACAAACTCAATTTCAAAGTGGTCAGAGATAAATAGGAATGACCGGAATAATATCTTGTCATCAGCCATGCTTTTTATTTCTTCTGCAAATGCCTTTGCGGTCTCCATTGATTTCTCTTTTAGTTTCTCTTTTAGTTCATCTTCTTTTTCTATGTCGAAGGTAGCTATGGCAAAGTTCTTTATGCTCAAAGGTGTAGGCAAGGTCTTTTCATCCTTTATAGACTCTAAAACGAAATTCTTTAATTCCTCATTTCCAAGCCATTTACAATTTTCCGCGTCCACCCAATTACAAAGAATCTCTTTTCTTTTCTCATAATCATAAGAAGGATTCTTTATGTTCAATTTCTTCTCGAACTCTTGGAGTTCCACTGCTGACAGTTTTTCTTTTCCAAATTCCTTGAAAACCTCCTCTCGTGATGTTATTATCACATACACATCCTTAACTTGCCGGACATTATCCACTATGGTTCCAATTTTTCTTTCCAAACCCGCTCGTCTCTCATATCTGGTTTTTCCAAACGGATCCTCGAAATAGATAATACGCCCGGGCTTCAGCACCGCTCCTATATCTTCTAACTTTCCTCTAACCTTATTCCGTTCTGCTGATTCTCCCCCCAAAATCCATCTTGGCTCATACCCGCGATTATAGAACTCCCACATAGGTCTGACAGCAGTGTATGTTTTTCCATATTCTGGAGTGCCGGTGATAAAAAGGATTTTTTTTTCATGCAGCGTCTTTGCCATCTCTTTGTACTCCGAAGGAGGAACATACACCCCATCAATCCTTTCATACCATTTACTGCCTGAATATCCTATTTTTCCCAAAAACTCAAAAACTCTACCCCTCTGCTGGACTTTATCCACATCAACAGCAAAAAATGTAATGACTTCTTCCTTCTTGTCATTTTTCTTGTATTTGCATTTAATTTCTTGACATATTTTTTTATCCAGAGGCTCTAATTCGTGATATGCCGATTCCGTAAGAACAATAAAGGTGGACTTTGGTGATTGCTTATTATGTAGTTTATACCATTTATAATAATAGCCGATGATATTTGTTTTATAGAATTTTATCGTATCATCTTCGACAATGAGATTTGTTCCATCAAATCTTGCCCATTTATCATATTCCCCGGTTCCTATACCAATCTCCAGAGGTACTTTCTCGTAATCTCCATAACCGGTGTCGTGGTCCACTATTTCAAGGATACAATTAAATACCTTGTCAAGAGCATCTGTAACAAGAAGCCAGTCGTCACTTTCTCCATACTTCTTACCTATAATTTTACCTTTCACCTCTAATCTCTCAACCCGCTCTTTTATCACATCAATAAATTTTTCTCTTACATCTCTTTGATCTATGCCTTTTTCAGATGCCACTTTCTCAGCCAATGCTTCAAATCCCAAAATATCCAGATAAATAAGATACTTCTTTTCGTTCATCTTACTGCCCCCTCGTTCTCAAGAAAGATGGGGTTGACATTCCATCGTTTTTCATCGAACACCTCTATTAAACACCCGTTATATAATGTTTCCCTTCAGAAGGGTGCGTACAATTCCCTCAATTCCAGTCTTATCCAAAAAGAACGTATTAGCACGCCAGACCGGATCCCGCATACTATCAAGAATACGCTCCTTGGCATTATTGGTGAAGTGCCCGGAGATTAGGACGATAACTTCTGATGTGGAAACTTTTCCCATTGCGCCAAGATCGGCTATAGGGTGTTCAAATGCCATCTGAACTTGGTCAAGGATTGTCCGTAGGATGCCACCGGCAGCACCAGACACGTTACCCACTTTTACTTGCACGGCTACCCAACGCCGATCTCCCAGCAAAGGATGCCGATAGTCAAAGATGAAGTCGCGACCGTATTCATCATTGCCATGAGTGCAGATGACATTTATAATGTCAGGAACTTGCCTGAGCATCGGTTCAACCAGTTCTTGTCGGAAGCGGGATTCATCGTCCCATTCGCCCAGCTTCGGTGGAGCTTGCTCTTTTTCCAAAGCTGGAACAAGATAGCCAATTTCATGAATCCGCAGCCCAGCCAGACGGAATATCTCTTCAACATCAGACCACGCTCGAGCTCGAACGTCTTCAGAACCTGGCCATTGCTCTGGGTCGAGTAAATTTCCAAAATCCAGGGTAGTTTCCTGACACGGAAATTATGCATCGTCCGCACGCGTTTTCAATTTTCATTCCAATTTTCTTTGTTACCACGAAAACAGTATCAGTAGACGTCCGAGGAAACTACTTC
>JAYELB010000265.1:0-2525 GCA_034717055.1 Methanobacteriota archaeon | reverse complement strand
CATGAGATTACACGAGATTGACATAGAAATCTTGTGGAAATCAGTGCAATCTCGTGGTTAGCTAAACAATACAATCACTCGACACCATCTAAAAACCAAGTGATTTATCACCGCAGAGGGCGTAAGAGAGCTCTACGCACTCCGCGGTAACGACTCTGCCGTCGACGCTTGCGTTATAATCTATGGGATGGTGATTTCACTGGAAAAATCGACAGCTTAATCACTCATACACCCAAACTTCCTCAACCCTCTCGTACAGAACCGCCTCAGACTCGGTGAAATGTATCGCAATCTCCCTTTTTGCCGAGTCGAGTGAATCTGCGCTGTGGATAAGGTTCCTGCCAACATCCAACCCGAAATCACCTCTTATGGTTCCGACCGGAGCTTCCTTTGGATCGGTTGCACCTGTAATCGTGCGCATCACCGAAACCGCATCCGCGCCTTCCACGATCATGGGAACAGCCGGAGATGACGTGATAAACTCGATAAGTGAGCTAAAAAACGGCTTTTCCACATGCTCTGCATAATGTCTTCGTGCAATCTCATCGGTGACCTGGCACATCCGCATAGCTACAATTCGAAGTCCCTTTCGCTCAATTCTGGATACGATCTCACCGACCAAGCCGCGCTGCACACCATCTGGCTTGATCATTACGAAGGTCTGTTCCATTTAGACACCTGACGTCGATTTCGTGATCCATTTAACCTTTCGCGGGACTCTTTTGAGTTTGAAATTGTTCTGGCACTTTGATTTGCAGAAATAATAAACTGTGCCGTCCCTCTTAACAAACATCTTTCCGGTACCGGGCTCGATTGGGTTTCCGCAGAACGAACAGACAAATTGTTCCACTGTCCATCACCTGCCTGTCGTCAGTTTCTTTGCCTCTCTCGAGGTTTCGAGCAGCATCAGAATGTCTCCGACCTGCACAGGACCTATGCAGTTTCTGGCAATGACCCTACCCTTATCCCGTCCATCAAGCACCTTGCAATTGATCTGGGTCGCCTCCCCGTGCATGCCTGTAGTCCCGACGACCTCAACCACCTCAGCAGGGTATGCATCATCATAGTCGGCCACGAGATCACCTCAGCGACGCGATCTTGCTTGCGAGTTCCTCGACTGCGCTTTTGCCTTTGCCAGCATTGACGATCGCCACGGTAGCGCAGCCAACCCCGAGACCGCACGCGGCTCCGAGTTCGTCCTGCTTTGTTATATAGATATACGGTATCTTTTTCTCATCGCATAGCATTGGAATGTGCGCCACGATTTCGGGAGGGTTTATGTCCTCACTTACCAGCACAAGCTGAGCTACGCCACGCTCGACCGCTTTTGTGGTCTCGTTTGTTCCTTTTTTGATCTTTCCGGTATCTCTTGCAAGTTCCAGCGATTCCAGTGCTTTATCGCGTAATTCGTCTGGAGCCTCGTATGTTACATACATCTGTGCCATTTTTTTTATCTCCTTCTGGATTTAATCCGTCATCGGGATTTAACTCGATTCTTCGGTACCTATAATAGCAGCGAGGAGGGTATATATAGGTTGCTGTGCAGGATGATCACCGTGTCCATCACATCCATTCTCACAAAGGTCAGGAACAACGAAATCTCGGTCAATGAGGCTGAAGTGCAGATCAAACTCCTGCGATTCAAGGAGATCTCAGAGATCGCAAGGATCGATGACGGCCGGCAAGAGAGAACCGGTATCCCTGAAGCGATTCTTGCAGAGGGAAAAAGTTCCGGAGATCTCGCCATGATCGTGGAGGCATCACTGACCGAAGACGTGCGCATACTCCTCACCCGAGTCTCGGATTCCCAGTTGCATGAACTGGAGTTGCGCATCGACCCACCATATATGGAGTGGAACAAACGCGCCAGAACCCTTATATGCGGCACCGTCCCCGCCAGCAAAACAGGTGGGAGGGTTGGCATTATCACAGCGGGCACTGCTGACATCCCGGTTGCAGAGGAGGCGCGGGTCGCGGCAGAGGAGATGGGGTGCGACGTCGATCTGGTATATGATGTGGGTGCAGCAGGCATTCACAGACTCTTTCCGGATCTTGGTCGGTTGATCGAGAAGGGTGTGGGTGCGATCGTGGTTGCCGCAGGACGGGACGGTACACTTCCAACCGTGGTTGCCGGGCTTGTGCCAGCCCCTGTGATAGGGCTGCCGGTCTCGGTTGGGTACGGCGCGGGCGGCAAGGGCGAGGCAGCGCTTCTCTCGATGCTCCAGTCATGCTCGGTTCTTGCAGTCGTCAACATCGATGCCGGTTTTGTGGCAGGCGCGTTTGCAGCGCGTATTGCGAACCTTGCCGCTGTGGCGTGCAAAAAGGAGCGTGTTGCCGAAGTTTGAGTAGGTCGGCAATTTTCCGATTCTGACGGATTTTGTGGTTCTTAAAAGATTTTGGTAACAACTCACCTTTTGGAAGTAAGGGTACCGATAACGAAAAACCGTTTATTTCCATCTATTTTTCAACTTATGATTATTTTTCAATTGATTCTTATGCTGCTGATTTTTATTAGATCATTAAAG
>JAYELB010000264.1:7852-10886 GCA_034717055.1 Methanobacteriota archaeon | reverse complement strand
ATCTTTAGAAGATCGGCTCTTTGAAACTGAAACAGACCCTGCAAAACGGGGTATCGCGCTGGCAAGAGAATCTCTAAGAAGGATCGAATCGCAGTTGACCTGACATTGGAGTGCCGCCTGCTGATGGTACAGTGGTGGTAAAGCAAGTACTGTGAGCGATACATTGCATACGGATGGACCATTCCCGCGTGTGTTGCTGCGTGCAGAGGCGGCGCGATGATGTATGGAGTGGCTGAGAAGCGGAAGGGGGGAAGACGGCTAAGAGATGGTAGTGGTGGAAGGAAGGTCGCAACCTCTGCGAGCGTTGCGGCAGCGATCAAGCGAGCAGAGCGTCCGGTTCTCATCGTTGGAAGCGAGCTAAGGCATCTTGACTGGGCGCTTAATCTTGCAAAGGAGGGGAATATCCCGATCGTTGCGACAGCGCACGTTGCAGGTGCGATTGCGTGAGAAGGGTGTCCGCCCGGACCGGGAGATGGGTGCAATCGAGATCACGAACCTTCTGAAGAGTCCGGAATGGGACGGCGTCCGCGGCGAGGGGCAGCACGATCTTGCGATCTTTACGGACGTACTCTACTACCTCGAAGCCCAGATGCTCTCCGCGCTCAAGCACTTTGCGCCGCACATAAAGACGATCTCGCTGACACGGGGGCACCAGCCGAATGCTGACCAGTCGCTTCCGAATCTGAGCGAGAAGAAGCTGAATGAGTTTCTGGCGGAGATTAGGGGGCGTTGGCGGATGGGTGAGCGATCGGATAAGGGGCTTTCGGTAAACACTTGATATCTAAAGAAGATGCAGATCATAAGTTGTTATGGAAATCGCAAATAGCTTGAACTATAATTTTTTAAAATTTTTCATCTGATTCACCTAACACCACACAGGTTAGCCCTAGAGTGATGAAAAGGTGTGTGTATCCCAGACTGAATCGGTCCCATTTTTGTTACATTTTAGTACTGGAGCGAAAGTATATTCCCAAGTATATTGAACCGATTGCTACTGGTTTTTATTGCATCGTGAAAGAATTGGAATGATATGTGGGGTTCATAATCGGACTAATGAAACCACTACACTAAATTGATCCCATTTTTGTTTCGTTTAGTACTTGATGCAAGTATCTTACAAGAGGTGATCACTTATCTATATTTGTGAAACACACCGTATTCAGCACTCCACTTATCGATTGTCTATTGATGACGGAATGACAAAAAAGGAACAAAAATAGGGTCAATTAGTGAGGCGGGATGAACGTCTTTCCATCAGCCCAGGTTAGCCCCTTCTCAAAACCCAACCCTTAAATAACCCCACCCCCAACAGCAAAAATCAGGTGATACAGATGGCTAAAGTAATAGTATTCCACTACACAGACGAGGGCAGGTTCCCACCACTCAGTTCAGAGGAGCTAACTGACCTTAAGAAGAAGCTGGATTCCGAACTCAGGAACCACCCGGATCTCACGTTCAACGGGACATTCGTTGACGATTCCGGCAGAGGGTTCTGCGACTGGGATGCACCCAGTGCCGAGGCTGTCAACGATGTCTTGAAGATTGTGCTTGGCGCACCGCCTGCTGACGGCACAGTGGTTGCGAAGCAAGTTCTGTGAAAGGCAGCGATTGCGGACGGATGGGCGACACGGATGTAATTATAAAAGAGGTGATCTGAATTGACCATGACCTCTTAAAAAAACTCCCGGCATCCGCGCCCATCAAAGAGATCGCATACGAACTAAAAGACCAGCTTGAGAGGAGATACGGTAGTCAACTCAAAGGTGTACTGCTTTTCGGATCGTACGCCCGGGGAGAAGAAACAGAGGGATCTGATATCGATATAGCTGTCATCCTTGAGGATTTTGACCATGCGTGCACCGAAATTGAAAGGACGGGCGATCTGATCTCTTTACTATCTCTGAAATTCGATACCCTCATCTCACTTGCTCCGATAAAAGAGAAGAATTGGCTTCTGATGCGAACCTCGCTAATTTCAAATATACGGCGCGAGGGGGCGGTACTGTGAATGAGAAGATGGGAGCGCTAGTAAAGATGGCAGATAAAAGTATCAAAGGTGCCAGGATTTTATTTAAGGAGGGGTTGTACGGATTTGCTGTTTCAAGGGCGTATTGCGCCGTGTTCTATCTGGTAACAGCAGCTCTGTTAACAAAATACCTGAATTTCTCTAAACACAAAGCTGTAGTTGCTACATTTGGTCAGCATTTCATCAAAACAAACATTCGATCATAAATTTCACAGATATCTGGTGGCAGCCTTTGAGCAGAGGCAGATCAGGGATTATGAGCCACTGGAAGATATCACTAAGAGACTGCGGAGATAAACATCGGAAGGTCCGCGGAATTTTTCGATGTGGTCAAAGATTATCTTGCAACCAGGGACAAAGTATGATTCTCGCTCAGATGCCCCTATATTTCATGAATGCGCCAATCCCGAGCAGCGCGCCCAGAACAACCACCAACCAGAACAGAACGCTATCAGTTAACCGCTCCCCCTCGATCTCCAGCGCTGCATCTGCCGGTCTGGTGGGAATCCCACCTGCAACCGGTGTGACCTTCTCAGTCGGCACTGGTGTGGGTGGTGGGGGCGGCGCCAGTACTGATACCACTACATCCCGCCACGTATTCGGATCGTTTGCAGCGTTATCAGCGATCCCGATGTTATAGGTTCCAATAGATGTGTTCTCTCCGGCATAGATCGTTATCTCGTACGTAGCAGTCTCTCCGATATCGATAACCTGTGGTTCTATCTGTGATTCTACCGGAGCTATGGTAATTCCCTCTGGTAGATCGCGGGGATATTTGAGAGTGACACCACCGTAGCAGAGATTTCCATGATTTGTGGCAGTGACTGAGAACGTCTTGCTTGAGCCCTGATAGACCTCAACCGGATGGACATCTCCAATAGCCACATAATTCTCGTATATCGAGCCGTCCTCGATAACCGAAACTGCCGGATGTGCGAGTACTGCAAGAAGTAGTGCTGCGCAGACGATTGGCTTTACCATAGCGATGATTATGTTAAACGTTGCAAT
>JAYELB010000264.1:0-7752 GCA_034717055.1 Methanobacteriota archaeon | reverse complement strand
CCACATAATTCTCGTATATCGAGCCGTCCTCGATAACCGAAACTGCCGGATGTGCGAGTACTGCAAGAAGTAGTGCTGCGCAGACGATTGGCTTTACCATAGCGATGATTATGTTAAACGTTGCAATAAGGTTTACTGTTGCAACTCGCATGGCCATGGGACACCGCAGCCAGTCAACTACCTCCCCTCTCGGAAGAGACTTGTAACTGGAGTGGATCGCGATTGAACAATGAACCCCGCTACGATGGGCATATACAGCTTCCTTTGAAAGTGCTACTTTGAAACAGGTGAGCACCTGATATTGGCCATGTTTTTCGCATAGCATTGAAAGAAATGTATTTTGGGTAAACGAACTTACCACGCCTGTTGAATCCACCTTCTGTCACGAGTATATGGAGGTGAGGGTTGAAGCTCATTTTCTTGGAAAACGGGTGCAGCACAACAACAGCGCCCGCAGTTAACCTTCCGTTTCGGTGTTTATAGGATACCGTGTTATTGATTGCTGCAATCGCCGCATCCATCAAGACCTTCAGGAGCAAACGATTGTTTCTTATGATAGGTCGCAAAGTGTTTGGAATTGTGAACACTGCATGTCGATGAGGTACGCCCCATAATGCGTTCTGAAGAGATTTTGTCCATTTATCGGTGTGGTTCTTGCCACAATTCGAGCAGATGCGGCTGTTGCATCCAAAGTGTACTATTAGTGTAGTTCCACAATGTTTGCATCGGTATACGAAGAAGCCGCGACTCTCGCCCTTACAGGAGAGCATTTTGTTGACTTCTTTGATTTCGACATCTCTGAGGTTGTCTTTCTCTGCGAGGCGGAATTCCCCCCAAATTGTGGCTGTCCTCGAAAATGTATCGGACAGTGTGAGGAGTGGCAGTATAAAGACGGGTGCGAACTAGGGTGATGTATATTTCGGGTGAAGGGATGTCGAGGTACACCGGATATATAAATAGTTGATCTTGGCAATATGTGATACGTAGGGGGGTTTGAGTGATATGGTATATACTACAAGAAAGAGGTGGATCAATCCAAAATGAATTCGTCCATCGCATTCTAATATACTGCATCGATATGATCGACGTAGGGGGCAGCGATCGGGGTTTTCGCGGCAGGGGTGTTTGTGATTTCTGGCAGTATCAGCCAAAGAAAAAATATAACACAGATGAAGATCTACAGGAAGATAGGATATGATGAAAGCGATTCGATTACAGAGATTCAAAGGCTACCAGGATTCCGGATGGATTGACCTGCGACCACCGATAATACTGCTGCTGGGTGCAAACTCTGCCGGGAAGAGTGCATTGCTCAATTTTATATTGATGTTGAAGCAGAGTTTGATAGAAATTTATCTGGACAATCCTTTCGTTTTTAGCAGTAAAACAGGAATTGATATTGGTAGTTTCGAGGATGTAGTCTTCCGTCATGAGGTAAACATAAAGAAGCCAATGATATTTTCATTTGATTTTGAAATCGGTAAAAATTTTCCAGAGATAGGATTAACCAAAGGAGATTCAGTAGTAATATCGATGGAAGTAGTTTACAACCGAAAAAGGAGATTTAATACTATAATTGGATTTTACATGAAGAAACGTACTGATGGGGGATGTATTCTGAGTATGCAAAAGAAATCAACCGCGGATGATGCGAAATGGCATCTTGAATCGTCGTCGTTTGAGCTACCTGAAGACATACTCTTCTCTTTGCATAAATTCTTGCCGATTATACCGTTTGGTTTACAAGTTCTGCCCCATGGCAAACCGAGCGATAAACGCGGTGGTAAACTATTGAATGAACTATCCGAACTAAGCAGAGAGATTGTAAAGCACCTAATTAAAGATCTTGGAAATGTCCTGCACATCGGCCCATTTCGTCAGGAACCAGAACGTATATATCAATTCACAGGTGAAACTCCATCTGATGTCGGGAGTGATGGGCGTGATGCTCCGAAGATTCTCTTTTTGGATAAATACAGTGCAAGTTCAAAAAATTTAATCGGTGATGTTAACCGATGGCTCGAAATGATGGGGTATGCGTTGGAATGGGATATCTTAAAGGGTGAGATGGCACAACTGATGCTTAAGGATAAATCGGGAATACGGATCAATCTAAAGGATGTTGGATTTGGAATATCACAACTTCTGCCTGTTCTGATTCAGGGCTATGTTGCAGAAGAGGGACAGACCATCCTATTGGAACAGCCAGAGATTCATCTGCACCCACGCGCACAGGCAGATCTCGGAGACCTGTTCATAGCGCTTGCGGAACAGAACAAGTCTTCGATCGTGGAGACGCACAGTGAACACCTGATGCTCCGGCTTCGGAGGCGCATCGCCGAGCAGAGGATTCCGAAGGAGATGGTCGGGATATATTTCGTCGAGTGGAAGGGCGGGGAGAGTGTGGTTTCGAGAATCGAACTGGATGATTATGGGCAGATGGTGAATATTCCGGAAGGATTCAAGACGTTCTTCTCGGATGATTTTGAGGAGACGATGAAAATAACCGAAGAAATCGCAAAAAGACATTCTAAGGAGACCTAAGTGTGAAAATAGCGCTTGACACCAACATAATCTGCAAGGCACGTGATCTTGATGATCCTAATATAAATTGTATGGGGGTGCTAACAAGGATTCTTCATGATGTGAACCATGGGATATTGCACGACACGGACGGAAAACTGCTGAATGAATATCGAAACAAAGCCGGGGGGTATGGATTCTTCCAAAAATGGTATCAAGAAATGGAAAAGAAAGAAAATGGAATTCATTATTTATTTGCTAATTTGGATAGAAACTACAAAAAAATCTCTGAAACATTGGTCGATATGGGCTTCACAGGGGAAGTCGATCGCATCCTCGTTGCTCTGGCACTCGGAACAAGAGACGACAGATACATCATCACCGAAGATAGCGATTTTGGGAAAGGCGATACCGAAAAGGCAAAAGAACACGCAGACGTCCTGCACTATCTCACTAATCAACTGCCGATTAACAGTTCATGATGCGGAGGGAGCGCTTTCGTTTCTATGATCGCGTGGACCGGGATCGAACAATATTCAATATAGAGTCAGGAGCATGTTAGTATATGGAAATACCGTTACTAAATGACATCGTCATCATATTCGGACTATCCATCGCTGTACTCTTCATATTCCATCTGATCCGGGTGCCAGCGATTGTGGGATTTCTCTTAACCGGGATACTGGCAGGACCTCACGGACTGGGGCTGGTACATGATGTCCATCAAGTCGAAATGTTAGCCGAGATGGGCGTCATATTTCTGCTCTTTGCGATCGGACTTGAGTTCTCATTAAAACGCATGTCACAGATCAAGAGATCGATCCTGCTTGGCGGATCGCTTCAGGTATTGCTAACCATCGCGGCTGTTTTTGCAATAGCCACAGAGATCGGTTTCACATCTGGCGAATCGATCTTCATGGGATTCCTTATAGCGCTCAGCAGCACGGCAATCGTGCTCAAGCTCATCCAGGAACGGGCTGAAATAGACAGCCCTCATGGGCAGGCAACTCTCGCCATCCTGCTCTTCCAGGATGTTATCATCGTTCCAATGATGCTGTTTACACCATTGCTTGCTGGTGCAACAGGGAATTTGGGTGAGTCCCTCCTCGTTCTTGTGGCAAAAGGGATTGGAATCGTCCTGTTGGTGGCAGTTGGTGCCAGATGGATCGTGCCGCAGGCGTTGTACCAGATCGCAAGGACGCGGAGCCGGGAACTGTTTCTGCTGAGTATTTTTATGATCTGTCTCACAGTTGTGTGGCTTACCGCAAGTATGGGACTCTCCCTTGCACTGGGTGCATTTCTGGCAGGCTTGACCATATCCCAATCTGAATATAGCCATCACGCACTCGGCAATGTTTTGCCCTTCCGCGATGTATTTATGAGCTTCTTCTTCGTCTCGATCGGGATGCTCTTGGATGTTGGGTTTCTTTTCCAGCAACCCGGACTCATTTTACTGGTTACTCTCTCTATTCTAGCATTAAAAGCAGTCATTGCTTGCTTTGTAGCTTTTTTACTTGGATTTCCACTCCGCACTACAACCCTGGTGGGATTTGCACTCTGCCAGGTCGGTGAATTTTCATTCATCCTTTCAGGGACCGGTGCCCAACATGGTTTGCTTGCCGGACCTGCATACCAGTTTTTCCTGACCGTCTCTGTCCTGACCATGGCAGCGACACCGTTTATCATAGCACTGGCGCCTCGCATAGCGGACGGTGCACTGTGGTTGCCACTGCCTGGAATATTAAAATCGGGTTGGCATCCTGTGCAAGGGGTGGATCATGCTCGCAAACATGATCATTTAATCATCATCGGCTTTGGGGTAAACGGTAGGAATGTGGCTCGAGCCGCCAGGATATCGGGTATCCCATACACGATCCTTGAAATGGACCCGGACATAGTGAGGGCTGAACATGCGAAGGGCGAGCCAATTTATTATGGTGATGCAACTTATGAGGCGGTATTTCATCATGCGGACCTCAAGGACGCAAGAATTGTGGTGATAGCAATCTCCGACCCGGCTGCAACCCGCCGAATTACCGCAATAACCAGGAGGCTCAACCCAAAGGTACATATCATTGTAAGAACACGTTATCTCCAGGAAATGAAGCCCCTGTATGAATTAGGGGCCGACGACGTTATCCCGGAGGAGTTTGAGACCTCTGTGGAGATATTCACCCGGGTTCTGGTGAAATACCTCATACCCAGGGATGAGATCGAGAGCTTCATAGCTGTTGTGCGGTCAGATGGTTATGAGATGCTTCGAAGCCTTTCAAAAGAGCCTGCATCTTTTCCGGGATTGAAACAGCATCTTCCCGACGTCGAGATCGTCACGCTGCGGGTTTTTAAGCGAGCTCCCGCGGCTGGAAAGACGTTGGCGGAGGTCGGGCTTCGGAAGAAGTGTGGCGTCACATTGCTTGCAGTGCGCCGGAACTCGCAGATGATCTCCAATCCGGATGGGGACATGCACCTCTGTGCCGGCGATCTGCTTGTTGTCATCGGACCGCCGGACAAAATTGCCAGGGCCATGGATTTATTCGATAATCCTGAAAGGGAGTGATTAGCACGTGAGTCGGAAGGATGATGGATTATGATCGCAAACACACAGGAATCCCCGGTAGAGACACGCCAGATCGGGGACGCCATACTTGAAAAAGATCGCCAATATGGCAGTATTCGGATATGCGATGGGCGTAGCAACCAACCTGGCGCATAGAGCTCGGTTAGTTTTAAGTATCGTGGCTGATATACTAACCAATAGGTATGGGGCGATGCGGTTGTATGGTGGGCTGTATATTGCTGGCTCACCATGCACAAGCCCTTATATCTGGAACGTCCATCAAGACGCGAGGTATGTCTCATGACTGAAGAAGAGGTTAGAATAGAATCTAAAAGGGAGATATACGACAGTTTTCCAAAACTCGTCGTGTATGTGAGTATTGCAATCTTAATTTATCTGTTTGCAATACTGGTATTTATACCGCTTGGACACGGGTTCGATATCGCAGGAGTGTCAACGGCGACCGCCATAAGCGCGATTGCCATCATAGCGGTACTGGTACTACTGTGGCGCAGTTCCCGCGAGATTAAGGATCTGTGTGATGCGATCGGTGGCTTAATAGCGGTCAATGTTGGCAGAGAAGGCGCGAGTGATGAAGAGGTTGCGCATTACCAGAAGGGTGTGAAGGGGATTGTATATGTATTTGCAGTGGTCATTGCATTCCTGTTCATCGGTTCGCTGCTTACTGAGATATCAGAAGGAGCCGCTGGGATTCTGCTTATATTGATATTCCTGTGGGCAGTTTGCACACTGTATTCCTCTGGAATGGCAATATCGGCCGAAATCGAAGCAACAGCAAACGAAGTAGCACAAAAACTGGAGAAGGGTGTTGCGAAAAAGGAGGAAGAATATTGAAATAAGCCATTACGGCTTATTTTTATTTTTTAAGGATTTTTATGGAATCGATAAATAAATTATTAATGCAGACGGTATTATTAATTATTACCGTGTTGCCGTTTATAGCATATACGGAACTGGGCAAGGTCGAGGGTACCAGCGAATCCATCCGGAACGCAGTAGAGGTCATCAATAATAATATACACAATGCAATCTACTTTACTGCCGACATATTGGATCCATTCATCCCTCCTGAGTTGGGCACCGCTCATGATATTGTGGTATCCGCTATATTAATTTCCGGAATGCTACTCACCGTGATTTTAGCGGTTCTTATCATAAGAACAAGCGCAAATATCATCACAGAGTGGGCTATGGAGAAAGATGCCTGATAAAAACATTATGAAGTTATATCTGGGCGCATGTGTCCTGATAGCGGTTCTGTTCGTATGTCTGGTTCTTACAGGGATTTATAAGATGATCTTTCTTTTCTTAGTCATACTGATACTGGTATTATTATTGGTGTATCCTGGTGTGCGGAGCGTACTTTCAAAAGCCCTGTACGACCTGATTCGTTGAGATTGCTTGAAAAAAATCAGATGGGTGACTGAGTGCATTGTGGCACGGTTCATTCAAATCCGAAAAGAGAATAAGGATATTTAGCATATAAGTTATGAAGAATAACTAGTTTATGATCGCACACATCACAGGAATCCTTGAAAGAAAATCACAGAACAGCGTAGTCGTCGATGTCGGCGGCATCGGGTATGAGCTGCACATCCCCTCGTCCACCTATAGCGCGCTGCCAGAACCGGGAAGTCCTGTGCAACTGCACACCCACCTCCACGTAAGGGAGGACGCGCTCATGTTGTAGGGGTTCTCAAGCGTAAGGGAACTTGAGTTCTTCAGGTTACTAGGCCTGTTGCGGAATAACTTGAAAAATCCCGGAGAATGGATATTCGTAAAAAGGAGCAATATGCGCAGAGTAATGGACGCCTTAGAAGGCAGCATTTCATAGAATTTTATATCGCAACAAGTCTACTATACTTTACACCGCCACAACTTGAGCTTTTTCAAACCTCTGAAACCGTAATGTGAGCAAAGAGTCAAGTTCTTCTTTGTAGGTGGTGTCCGTCTGGTTCAGGCAGTTGGTGATGGCGTTTTTGAAATCCTTAAACTCGGAATAATATTTCGAATACAGACACTGTTTCTTAACGAATTTCCATAATCGTTCAATAAGATTCAAATTTGATGAATACGGGGGGATGTAAAGTAATTCGATATCAAGGGATTCTGCTAACTCCCAAACAAGTTTACACTTTTGATATCTGGCATTATCTAAAACAAGGGTGATTGGAACTCTGATATCAAGGCGCGAAATGCGCCACAATAAATCACAAAAGCTCTGAGCATTGATGTACGTATCGTTGGTAACAGTGATCAATTCATGAGTTATAGCATTTAACGCACCCAAAACATTGAACCGCTTTCTGCCAGCAGGGGCTTTAATAAACAATCTCTTAAATGACCACAATATTCCGAGAAATGGAGCCAGAACAAAGTGTGCAGCATCCACAAAAAAGACAACTCTCTTGCCGGACTTGGCTTCTTCGAGACGAGGTTCCAGTTCTTCTTTTATGAACTGTTCCTGCCTATCCAAGTCTGCTTTAGCAGGAATCATGCCCACTTTGCGAGGGGCCATTCCAATGGACTTTAGAAACACTCTAACCCTATTTTCACTACGTTTAATTCCAGTTAGATCTTCAATCTTAGCCATAGCTTCTTTAACGCTTGCAGGAGGATGCTCACGAAAGTAAGCTTCGATAGTTGTTGCA
>JAYELB010000263.1:0-2544 GCA_034717055.1 Methanobacteriota archaeon | reverse complement strand
GGTAATATCCCAGCGAAGATGCATACCACCAGCACCCCCGAGTTAGAACTGCTGTTCAACCACACACCAAATTACCAAAACCAGAGTGCCAGCTACCACTACTCGCGTAGTTATCGCATTCCTGTCCATTGCTGCGGCACGCAACTGTGACTACCCACCCAATCAAACAAACTCCCCCAGCCGTCGTATCGCTCGATACCGCTCATTCTCCCCGATCTCCGCACCCTCGATCGCGCCCCGCAGCACCTCGATCGTCTGATCGTATGTACCCCGATCCACCGGATACGGATACCCGTCCTTGCCACCGTGCGCAAACGAGTATGTCGCGGGATCGTGCATGCTTGGTTCCGTTCCGAAGACGAGGTCAGAGACAAGCGCAAGCGCCCGAATCTTCGCGGGCCCCATTCCTACAAGCGAGACCAGCTCCTCGTAGCTCTCCGGCTGGAGTTCATACGCATTCCGAAGAACCTTCCAGCCCTGCTTCCCAAGATCGCATCCAAGAACCGGGTGATGCGCCGGCATCGTGAGCGACGGAGCAGATGGTGGGACGGGCGGCGTGATAGACATGGAGTTGAGTGGTGAAGGGGGTGACAGCGCATCGAAATCAAACAACGTCATCTGACTTCTATCCGACCTGAAATACCGCATCAGGTGATCGGGATCGTCCTTCACGAGATCGAGACTCGTCTTCCGCGTCTCTTCGCTCACCCTTGCTGCCATGTCAAGCACCTCACCCTCCGCGCCAACCCGATCACAGCAGATCCCGTGATGCGGCTCGCAGACGAACTGCTCAAGATCAGAGGAGAGCCAGTGGTACCGCCGGGCATAGCGATCCTCGTTGTTCATGCCCTGCTGCACCACTGCCCAGTCGCCCCGCTCTGTGAAGATGAAACAGTGGTGGTACAACTGATATCCATCCTGAACGCACGTATTATCGACCTTTGCAGACATCCTGCTCGAATACACGAGTTCATCCACCGTATCCCCTGAGAGCGAGAATGCATCTGACTCTGATATCGCTCTGATCTCATCAGGCGTCTTTCGTGACGCCTTCCCCTTTCCGCCTGCAATGGCGATCCCCATCTCCTCAGGATCGATCGCCACTTTTAGCGCGCCGCAGGTCGTGGTGGTCGTGCCTGACGAGTGCCAGTCAAATCCGAGCACGCACGAGAACGCCTGGAACCAGTACGGGTCTGCGATCCTCTGCAGGAACTCGTCAGCCCCGTACTCATAGATGATGATCCGGGTAATCTCACGCGATAACCCGACCATCCTCTCAAATAGCCATCTCGGGGCACGCCCATAGTGCAGCGGAAGATTTACAGTGCCGGTTTTCATTGATGCGATCGCAGATAGCTGAAAGCAGCCATCCCGAGTACCATGCAGACCGCAAGCATGGATATGATCTTGTCGACACCGGTATCCATTCCATTGGTCAACAGATAGAACACACCGCCACATACCAGCATCGTGATGAGCGATACTATCGCTGCGACAATACCACCCCCCACAAGCGCTCCAACCCTATCCGCACCTCGATCCTCAAAGAATACCGACCCAAGCACAAAGACGATTGCAAAAGCCATCAGCAGTGCAGGCGTTGGGACTGGGTTATCACCTCCTGATGATAGATGGATCACGCCAAAGACGATCGAGATCATCCCTAATGCGAGAACTATCGAGATTCCAAGCGTTGTTATGAATTTATTGTTTCTCCATTGCATTTGAACCACCTTTTTTTAAGCGGGTATTTTTCAATAATCTTTCTATGTCCCTATCCCGGTCACGGATAGTTACCTTTTTGGTATCCTGCCAAATCTAATCTCAAGTTTGCCGTTCCGCCATTCATGTCCGACGAGCTCCTTTAATTCAACGAAGCGCACCTCAAGATTTATTCCTTTTTCATAAATTTCACGTTTTCTCATAGAACTGCCGAGAAACGCACCGACTAAAATCATCACCCCATCACAGCGTTGTGCAGCCGTATCATCCTCTCGATCGCATCGCTGTCAAATCCCCGCGCCCTCATCCTCCGCATCCGCTCGTCTATGCTGATGCGCTCTGTGTCATCCACAAGATTGTCGGCATGAGCAACGATCATCTCTTCAGCAGTCTCAGGCAGATAGTCTTCCCGCGGAAGCCCGAGACGTTCCGCTTCATCTTTCGGGATGCCAGCCCCAATATGCCGCTTGATGATCCTCACGATCCGCTCGTCCAGGCCAAACGCCTGCGCGATCTCTGCCCCCGCGATTGCGTGATCGATGCCATTTGAGCGTGCACGCCCGATATCATGGAGCAGTGCGCCCGTGATCACCAGTTCGAGGTCAGCAGGGTTCCGGTGCCTCGCGTTGTACCGCTCCGCGATCTCCCGGGCGTATTTTGCGACTGCATGGGCGTGCGCGATGACGTCTGGTGGGCAGTCGGCTTTGTGGAGCAGGTGGAGTGTGTCTTTTGGGGTCATCTGCTGCCTGGCATCGTATTTCAGCCCTCATCCGATATCCTGTGAAAAACAACCTTGAATACCTGTTTATCCCTATCATTCAC
>JAYELB010000262.1:0-2562 GCA_034717055.1 Methanobacteriota archaeon | reverse complement strand
AAATCACAAGCAATAGCCACTATTCGCCATTTACAAAAAATAGATCTTTTTGCAAAAACACGTGCGGAATGTCAGTGGTATCGTAAATATATGGTGATATATCTGCCCTATTTGCAAGAAACCGCTAGAAAAATCTCGCAACTTCTGGTAACAACTGAAAAACCGACTTTTTCAGTCTCTTGAAAAACATTTACCAGCCCTTATGGATTCAAAATGTATCGTATGATGGAATATCTATGGTGATGGAACTCATATTTCCCAGAGGAACAGATACTATTTGGAAAGGGTCATATAAACCTATGTCAAGTAATTGATGCTACCTGATAGATCTCTACATAAACTACGACCAGCACATCAATTTTTGAAGTTTTCCCAATGCGCCCCTGCAGGACGCAATCGTTGCCACTGCCAGCAGGACAAATGCGTTAACAGCACCTTCCACCACATCACCGCAACTGCGCATGAATCCGTATGATGTCAGATTTCGTCACTATACCAAGTATCTTCGACTGATCACCCCTATCGACCACCGGAAGTCTCCCGACATCGTTTAGCACAAGTTTGCGTAGCGCATCCTCAAGCGACTCATCCGGATATGTCACGATAAGCGACGTGGCAGGTGCCATCACCTGCTCAACGAGCACCTCTTCACGATCCTCAATCGGCACGCGTTCGGCATCCTTGAAGGTCACGATGCCGACAAGGTGGTTATCATCAAGTACCGGATATCCTATGTGCCCGTACTTGGTGATCAGGTGGAGCACAGTCTGGACGCTGTTTGTTGGATTTACAGGCATGACGTCAGTTGCCATCGCATCGCTCACAGATGCGTTCTCAAGGATATCGATCGTCAGTTCTTCACGGTGCGCTGGCGAATCCACCCTTGCAGGAACTTGCTTTTCATAGATCGTCCAGTCGTTTGTCACAAGATATGCAATGGTCGAGGCAAACATCAGCGGCGGAAGTAGATTGTAGTTTCCAGTGAGTTCGGATACGATCACGATTGCTGCAATCGGAACGCGTGCCACTCCTGCCAGGAGCGATGCCATACCAATGAGAACAAACGAGGTGGACTGCATATCGCCAATGATCCCCGGGAACAGGGCATGTGCCACTATGCCAAATGCGCCGCCAAGCGTAGCGCCGACTGCAAGCGTTGGTGCAAAGACGCCGCCGCTGCCGCCAGAACCAAGGGTGAACGAGGTGGCAAGGGTCTTGGCTATGACAAGCAGTATTAATACTTCTACTGCCAGTTCTCCATCGATTGCAGACTGTATTGACTCATATCCGCCTCCAAAGATACAATAACCATGTCCGCAGCTCTGCTGTACGAACAAAACGAGTAACCCTAGCAAAAGTCCTCCAATCATCGGCTTGAAATAGTTTTTTAGCCCCCATTTTTTGAAGAGATCGCGTATTCCATGGAATAGCTTGATGTGGAAGATACCCACAATACCACAGAGAATGCCGAGTATCGCATCGAATACAAGTTCAGCCGGGTGTGTGAAGGTATAATCCGGAGTCACGAAGAGCGAGCCCCATCCGAATACCGAACAGAAGACCGAATACGCAATGATGGACGAGATAAATGCCGGAACAAGCGACTCGAATTCCGAGTCTCTTTTGTACAACACGCTGATTGCGAAGAGGGCCGCTCCAAGTGGCGCACGGAAGATACTACCGATTCCACCTGCCGCGCCGCATAACAGCATCATCCGCCGCCCATTGTCGTCGAGTTTCAGTTTGTCTGCAATATATGACCCAAAACCGGCACCGATCTGTGTAATCGGACCTTCCCTGCCCGCGCTCCCGCCGGTGCCAATGGTGATCGCAGAGGCGATTGTCTTGACGATAGGGATTCTGCTACTGATTCGTCCCTGTTGCTGGTGGTACGAATCGATCACTGCATCAGTCCCCTCACCAACCGCCTCTGGCGCATATCGATAGGTTATAAGCCCTGCAACAAGTCCGCCTATAACGGGTATCGCCACAAGGTACCATGTGTGCAGATCTGCAAACGAACCTGGTGGAATGACCGATGGCGTCAATAGTAGCGGCTGTTCACAGCCTGTTGGAGTGCCATAATAACACCCGATACCTCCAAGTACATAGTGCGATACGACCGATAGCAGACTGTAGAATATTACGGCACTCGCACCGGAAGCCAGTCCGATTAAGATGCTGTATGGAACCCAGTGCTCGATATACTCAAAATTTAATTTCCGCAGGTGATCTCTGGTAACTACCGATGGTGTCTTCCTGCTATTCTTCACTGTGATTCCTCTCTACAATGTTAGAACTGTAAGATATTTCCCACCTTTTGGTGATGCACTGACACATCACCAAAAGGTGTCACGGTGGCATGACGTATTCCATTCTCAGTAACCGTCCATCATTCATCTTTATGCACCTCTTCGATATATCGTTATATGCCTTTCTCACCATAGAATTAAATTTCTGTTCATGTTTATTTCTGTTTTTATTCTGGCAGTCGAGGTAGACGATTCTTTCGGTTTGCGTGTCCACGTATCTGCCCGGCAATCTGAATATCTTTTCGATCAG
>JAYELB010000261.1:0-2567 GCA_034717055.1 Methanobacteriota archaeon | reverse complement strand
AATCCGCTACTGGCAGGTACTCTTCCCGCTTACCCCGGAGCGCATGTACCACGACGCCATCGAATATATCCAGCACGAGGATGGTTCTGAACATCTATTATGCTTGACGCGGTCATCGCATATAAAATCGATCAGAGACGCGGACACCGGCGCCGGATCGAGGGATATCTACCAAATCCATGCTCATCGGTTACCACTTCTCCGGTCATTTCTCATGACCGCTTTTCTCGCCTCCTCAGCCACAAACAAGAACACCGCAAACGGAAGAAGCAGGAGCCAGTCCGAGATGTCAATCGGTGCGGTATTCAGAAGGGCATTTCCGATCGGATGGTAGACGATAAATATCTGGAGTGCGATCTCTGCAATAATCCCTAACAAGAGTAATCGATTTGTGAAGAACCCGATCCTGTGCACAGCTTCTCTTGCTGTTCTGCAGACTATGCCATTTGCGGGCACTGTCCAATTTTCGCCATCGATCGGCAGTTCATTGATGTTCATTGCGATCACTTCATCGGACGCCACACGACGACGTCGCATGGTGCTTTTTCGAGGATTTTCTCGACAGGATTTCCCCTGATAAGTTACTTGAGGAAGTCTCTTCTGCTCGCCCCCAATATGATGAGATCGTACTTTCCTGATGCCGCCTCTCTGACAATCGCATCGGTTGCATCACTCACAATGGCTGTTTTTATCTCAGCGTCTACACCGTACGAGAAGAGTATGTCCACAAACTCATTCACTCTTTTTCTCGCGTGCACCCGTGCGATATCCTTCTTCTCATGAGTAAGTCTCATGAATCTGGAGCGTGAGACCGTCCGGACATGCAGTGCCGTAACAGTCCCCTTAAAAACGTTAGCGAGTTTTGAGGTTAAGTATGCACGCTCGTCAGACCACATACCCCCGGTTACAGGGACGAGAATTCTTTTAAGATGCGTCAGTCTCCCGAGATGGGCGACTCTTATCACAAGCAGTGAACAGGGGAGTGATGCCATGAGGTCATTGATTATCGTTTTTTTGAAGAAATGCCTGAGCGATGCGACTGTCAGATCGATCCGCTCCCTTCTGACGATGGATTCGATTGCAGGAACGACTGCCCGGTCTCGACGGTGCCGTGCATATCCAGACCCCGGGAGTCTGCATACCACACCACCCGATCGACCGATTCCCTGCCGGCAGCAGACTCGCCCACATGAACTACAAACAGTTCCGCGCCACATGCACATGTCAGATGGATGGCATACCTCGCTGCTGCCTCTGCATGGAAACTGCCATCGACAGCAAGGAGGATTCTCCGGTACATCTCAACTCCGTACTATGTTGCCGATGGTTTAAAGTGTCATCGTGTGGACTTATACATCATGGATACGAGATGTCCGAGATGCGGATCAGAGACTGTTGAACTCGGTGAGAAAAGTCTGGAGGTTGGAGTGACACGAAAGGATCCGGTCAGCATCAGACTATGTGGGAACTGCGGCATGGTGTTCTATGTACATATCGAGAAGATATCGAAGTTCTGATCAGCTATCTAAAGAATTGGTGGATGATATGCCACAACATTGTGCATGAAGATACGACAGTCTCCAGCCGCAGATCAGGAGGTATGGCGGTCCAAAGCCGGTCGTGATCCCGGTCGACGCTGATCGGGACCCGCACATCATGTCCCAAGATTTTCGTCCTCACGTCTACGTTTCAGTTCACGTTCGTGTACAAACTGCCTGAAAATAGACATATTACTTTTTAGCCATGCCATGTACGTAACATCGCCCTTCGGGCTCATTATCTGCTCCTCTTTTGCCATTCCGCGTCAGTGTCTCAATCTCCGCATCTATGTTTCAACCTTGGAGATATATGCGTCGATGCCGGAGGCGTTACAGGCAGCGTCGATTCACGTCTCTTCGAGATGGCCGAATCTGTCATGCAGAGAACCGCGATCGCGTTTGGGGGCTATGGGTTCGTGCCGCCGGCAGCGACCTACCACAGGTTCATGAGCGAACTTCAGGGCGGGAAGATGTCAAGCAGCGTCCCTGAGAGCATAATCGCGCTGACCGAGCCGCCAGAGGATGCTTTCGCGAAGGTGAAGAATGCAAAGACCGGCGGCAGAATGACGCTTGATGAGCAGAAGCGGCTCGGCGGGGAACCTGATAAATGCACGGCGTACGAACTCCTGTTATTCCACCTGATATCGGATGATAAGGAGATCGTGGAGATCTATCACGAGTGCAAGAGCGGAAAGCGTATGTGCGGACCGTGCAAGGCGTATGCTGCCGAACTGATGGCTGAATTCTTGCGCGGGCATCAGGAAGAGCGCGAGATTGCGAGGGAGCGGCTGAGTGAGTACGGACTCGCTTGAGGGGCATGGGGGGATATCTCGCCTCATGAGGTCCAACGCTGAATGCTCACAACTTTTGAGTTTCTATCGTGTGATTGAATCTCGTTCTTAATTGAGGCGCGCAGGTATAATTTAAAAAGGTAGAAACGATAATTTTTAAGTGCGATTCAATATGTTGCACTGGAAAGGAATTGGAAATGGCAATTAAGAAAAGCGAATTATACAGCTCTCTTTGGAA
>JAYELB010000260.1:0-2584 GCA_034717055.1 Methanobacteriota archaeon | reverse complement strand
GTATCTGGCATTGAAACTGTCGTTCCGTCTACAAGCTTAATTGAACGACCTTTCCATTTCCAACCCTCTTCTTACCTTAGATGTAGTAATCTACCAGTCTCACGCACCAATCGCCTGACAAGGCTTATGGGCAGGCGCAATCTGGCTTCGCAATAAGATTTGGTGTTTGATGAGCAGGGCGGCTCGCCTTGTGCCACTCGTTCCGCAAGCACATTTACTACTGCATTTTGGCAGGAGTGATCCGGACTAAGTACTTGAGACAAAAAAGCGCATAAAGTGACTATAGGGGGAAAAATCCGGTTCCGATAACTACTTACTTCCTCCTCTATAATATCCTGGATGGTTTCATCCGAAAGGATATTGCTGAAGGGCAAACCATCTGTTTGGGCAAAGCGTCTCTTTAGTGCGTCTATCTGGCGGGAAATCTGTTTTGTGGATAGAATCAAACATTGTTGACACCTCGTTTATGGATTCGTAATAATTTACAAATCTTTATCTAACATAATGGGATGTCAAGTACATATACTTTATCGATGCTATTGAGTCATTTTCTTAAGGTAGTGGTATTGGTATAAGGGGTATGAGTGTATAGTGCATATACCATAAAAAATAACCAACGACCTCAACCATGCACTCCCACATCCAGACCCTGATCGAAATCATAAAAAACACCGTAAGATGGGATGTAGTTTCCATCATCCTCTTTGGCAGTGCAGCAAAGGGACATCTCAATAAAGAGAGCGATATCGACATTCTGATCATAGTAAAAGAGTACAACGAATCCGTATGCAAAGAATACTGGAAACAGATAAAGAAAGATGGCCATCAGATGCTTGGCATACCAATAGACCCAATATTCGCAGAAGAAAAAGCGCTTACAGATGTCACAAGTCCTTTTTACCTTGACGTCATAGCGGATGGAAAAGTGGTCTATGGAAAGGATGTTCTCGACAAGACAACATTCGAGCGATATAATATAGCACCCATCACCACCGGCAGTGTCAGGATTGGGTGGAGAGTTTCAGCATAGACGAAGAGTCACAACCAAATCCCAAGATCAACCGACAGGAGAAAACCATGCCCAAAACCCCCGCCCACACACCCAACCCACATCCGCGCACACTCTTCTGCCCCGAATGCGGCAGAGAGACGACTGAGTTCTACGACAACCGGTGCAGAGACTGCTTCTGCAAAAGCGTGACCCTAATCGAGTGCCCACCCATCATAAAGATCCGTATCTGCCCGGTCTGCGGCGCATACCACATCGCAGGAAAGTGGATCGAAGCGCCGGGCATGAGGGACATGTTCCTCTCTGAGATATCAAGAGTGGTAAAGGCGCACCCGGATGCAAAGGACCTGCAACTCGATTTCTATGAAGAAGAGCTCGATCCGTCGAGATACCTGGTACACATCACGGCAAGCGCGGTTCTAAGCGATCTTAGCATCTCAGCAACCGCTGATACCGAGATACGGATCAAGAAGGAAACCTGTGATGCCTGCAGCAGGATTGCAGGGGGTTACTATGCCGGAATCGTCCAGTTGCGGGCAGATCACCGCCACATTACCGAGGAAGAGATCGAACGATGCATCCAACTGGCAGATCACCGGTTAAATAAGCTCACGTCGAAAGGAGACCGGTTTGCATTTGTTTCCAAGATCGAGGAACTGAAAGAGGGGGTCGACCTCTACATCGGGTCGATCAGCGCATGTAAGCAGGTGGGAAACGCGATCCTCAAGGAACTCGGCGGGACGTCCGCCATATCATCGTCGCTCGTCGGAAAAAAGGACGGTGAGGATCTGTACCGGGTTACCTGCGCGGTGCGGCTTCCTGAGTTCGTGCGTGGTGATGTAGCGTCCATGGGGGGTAGTGTAATCGAGGTTACGCATCAGGACAGGCAGATTCACGGCACCGATCTCTCTGATGGCTCAAAGGTATCGTTTGATGCTGCCGTGCCTGCCGCGAGGCTTGGCAGCCGGGCGGATGCGGTGACTGCGGTTCTGGTCGCGATCGAGAAGGATATGGTGCAGGTGCTGGATCCTGAGACGTACGAGACTGTTCTTCTGAAGAAGCCAACGTTTTTACATGCGGAAGCTGGAAGCGATGTCTGCGTGATCAAAACGGCGGAGGGGTTGTTTCTGCTTCCGTGAGGTACTGGTGGTATTTAAATGGGCGTAGTATCTGAAAATACGATACTGAATATAATAAACGACTTTGCGGAGTTTATTGATAGCTTGACGATGAGAAAGGATGAATTGAGAGAATTGAAAGACGAGTTATTGATATACAACGATCCGGCATTCATGAAAAGCATAAAAACCGGGCTTAAAGAGGTGAAGGAGGGCGCGGTCGTGAAGTACGAGGGTGTGGGAGAAGTGAAAAACCTGTTTGAGTCATGTAACGATGGTATGCAAAATCTCAAGAATCCATAAGCACTGCATATTTTAGCGTGTAAGTTCTCTAACAGCGTTCAATCCGTCTTCTGTGATCGTGACTCGATAGGACGGAGTGCCTGACGCGCTCTCTTTCGAAGAGACTTCATCGATCTTGATGAGTCCGATTGTGCGAAGGAATGCGCAGTTTTTC
>JAYELB010000259.1:0-11101 GCA_034717055.1 Methanobacteriota archaeon | reverse complement strand
CCAACAAGCGTCTTTAATGAGATATCTGTCTTCATCTTGGGGCTTAAGCTTCCGGACCATGCCACAGTGGCATTTGGGTCTGTGAACACGGGCTGATCCGGTGTAACTTTGAGTGTCAGTGGATCGTAGTATGTGGTGATGGCGATCATACCGATTCCTCCAAGTTTCACATTAAAGACCCCCCCTGCCATAATTCCGGCAACCTTTCTAAGCATCTTGATGTACCACTGGATCGAATCCTCAAACGCTAGCAGGTCGTTGCTGTTAACGTAGATAGACTGGCAGTCCAGGTTGATTATGGATATCTTCTTACCCTCCTCAGCCAGATACACTTTTCCAGTACCTTCCACATTTGTCAGACTCATGACATCCCTGGTGACAGCTTTTTTGACCATCTTTCTAAGTCCGTGTTCCGGAACACCTTCAACGTGTGAATTTAACGTCGCCAAGGTAGGCCACCATCGATCCATTCTTTGTCCAGACTCTATCGTCAAGGTTTACCTCGAGCAGGCGGCCACGTTCCAGTTCGAACATGCCTCCCCCGAGATCACGCTGTCCTGTTGTCTCTACGAATTCGTCGATTGAGTACCGTCCCATCTCTGTTCCTCTTGTTAAGTTGTGTAAGTGTTACAAACTGACTGTACCTTACACTTTCGGTCACGAATGCCAGTGTTCTGCCGCTTCGCGAGAATCCACGTGAACATAACATCACAGATCAAGAAAGTTTTATCAATCATCGTTTTAAAAATGCAGAAGAGGACTATGCAGGACACACTTCCAAAGGAATATGACCACCAGACAGTGGAAGAGAAATGGCGGTCGAAGACTTATGACGATATCTACCGGTTCGACTGGGAATCAGAGAAACCGCAGTACATCATTGACACTCCGCCTCCGTATCCCACAGGCAATCTTCACATCGGAAATTCACTAAACTGGTGTTACATCGATTTTGTGGCAAGATACAAGAGAATGCGTGGCTACAATGTGATGTTCCCCCAAGGATGGGACTGCCATGGCTTGCCTACCGAGGTCAAGGTGGAGGAGACACACGGGATCACAAGGCACCAGATCCCCAGATCCGAGTTTCGAGACCTGTGCAGGGAGTTAACCTCAAAAAACATATCGAAAATGAAGGATACTATGCACCGGCTCGGCTTTTCCATCGATTGGGACTGCGAGTACGTGACGATGGATCCAAGATATTACAGCATGACCCAGAAGTCGTTCGTGCGGATGTATGCTGACGAGCGGATATACCAGCGCGAGGGTCCTGTGAACTGGTGCCCGAGATGCGGAACAGCGATCGCATTCGCAGAGGTCGAGTATGAGGACCGTAAGACACACTTCTACTATCTCTACTTTGGTGTTGGGACTGGAGGGCAGGCGATGGAGATTGCAACCACCCGACCAGAGTTACTGCCAGCGTGCGTTGCGGTTGCCGTGCACCCTGAGGACGAGCGGTTCGGGGGATTCATCGGAGGTACGGTCAGTGTACCGCTCTTTGAGTATGACGTTCCTGTGATCGCTGATGAGGAGGTCGATCCGGAGTTCGGGACCGGTGTCGTCATGATCTGCACTTTTGGGGATAAGCAAGATGTCAGGTGGTGGATCGAGCACGAGCTTCCGCTCCGTATGGCGATCGACCGCGACGGAAGGATGACCGGTGTTGCAGGCAAGTACGAGGGAATGAGTCTTGGCGACTGCCGAGGTGCGATCATAGCGGATCTCAAGTCAGCCGGGCTGCTGTACAAAGAAGAACCCCTTGATCAGAGCGTCGGGGCATGCTGGCGGTGCGGAACACCTATCGAGATACTCTCAGAGAAGCAGTGGTATGTCCGGATCGATCAGGATGAGATCCTGCGCACCGCTGATGAGATCGAGTGGGTGCCCCCGCATATGAAGATACGCCTTAAGAACTGGACAAAGAGCATGGAATGGGACTGGTGCATATCACGGCAGCGGCTCTTTGCAACCCCGATTCCGGTATGGTACTGCAAAGGATGTGGGAAGACGATTGTGGCAAAGGAGGAATGGCTGCCACTTGATCCGACCGAATCAAAGCCCCATGAACCGTGTGAGTGCGGTTCAGAGGAGTTCATACCTGAGGCGGACGTGCTCGATACGTGGATGGACTCGTCCTTATCAGCGATGGCAGTCTCGGGATGGGTCTTTGGGAAAGAACTGCTGGTGCCTGCGCAACTTAGACCGCAGGGACACGACATCATCCGTACGTGGGCGTTTTACACGATCCTTCGGACGCAGGCACTCACTGGAAAGCGTCCTTGGGACAGCATCTTGATAAACGGGATGGTCTCCGGGGAAGATGGGCATAAGATGAGCAAATCCTTAAATAACATCATTGCGCCCGAGGAAGTTACCAAACAGTACGGTGCTGACGCATTCAGGCAGTGGGCCGCGATCGGGGGATCCACAGGGTCTGATATCATGTTCCGGTGGAAGGATGTCGTTGCAGCATCCCGCTTCCAGCAGAAGATGTGGAGTATCGTCAGGTTCGCTCTTCCGCATATCAAAGATATGGGTGAGGTCGATAAGGATTCGCTTACGATTGTCGATCGATGGATCTTAAGCAAATTAAATACGCTTATTATGGACGTTACCGATGCGATGGATAGGTACCAGTTCGATATCGCATTGAAGGCGGTGAAATCATTTGCATGGGACACTCTTGCAGACCATTACATTGAACTTGCCAAGTATCGGCTCTACGGCGAGCCCTCTCCCGAGCAGCAGGCGACACGGCAGACGCTCGGAACGGCGATCGAGACGCTGACACGGCTCCTTGCCCCGACCATACCGTTCTTCTCCGAGGAAGTCCACTCGCACCTCCCCTTGTCCGGCAGCGTACATGCAGATGCATGGCCCCTCGCAGACGAGTCCATGATCGATCCCGATGTCGAGCGGGGAGGGGAGCGGATCAAGGATATCGCTCATGCGATCCGGAGATACAAATCAGAGCACGGGATAGCACTGAATGCTCAACTGAAGGGTATCAAGATCTATGTGGATGTGAAATCAGGATATTCTGGTGACGCAATCGTCGATGGCAGCGCCGTTATCGCTGGTGCTGCAAACACACCTGTGAGCGTGATTGTCGGAACACCGGATTTCGAGCACCGTGCAGTCGGAGTCAAGCCGGATATGAAGGTGCTCGGACCAATCTTCCGGAAAGAGGCTGGAAAGATCATCGGAGCGCTATCAGGGATCGATCCGGGCGTAATTGCGGAGCAGGCGGCAAGCGGGACTATAAAACTTGAGATCGGCGCAGATATCTTCGAGATTCCCGCGGAAGCGGTCACGATCGAGCGCGAGGTCATTCTCGGTGGGCGGGCTGTGGATGTGATTGAGGCGGGCGATGCGATTGTTGTGATCACGCGGTGAAAAGGCGGGGAGTGGGGGTTTGCGGACGAAGAGGCGAAAACCAAAATCGGCAGCGTTCATGAGTTACGTCCACTCAGATAATAAACGTAGACGTTTGACAGAGTTTCGCGAGCGTCTGGGCGACGAAGTTCACATGCAGATCGGAGACGAGTTTTTTGATCTTTCAGGACCGCAAAGACATTCACTGGGGGCAGAACTGGGCTGATGAAAAGATGTTCATCCGGCCTCACTAATTGACCCTATTTTTGTTCCTTTTTGTCATTTCCGTCCTCAATAAACAATCGATAAGTGACGTGCTTAATACGGCGTGTTTCACAAATAGGGATAAGTGAGCACCTCTTGTAAGATCTTTGCATCAGTACTAAACGAAACGTAACCACTCAGACATGTTGATTGGTCGCCCGATTGTGATTCTGCACTTTCTGGCAAGAACGACGACCGCGGAGGGCGCAGAGGAACGCTAGAAGTATTTGACCGTTTATTTCCCATCTGCGTCACTCTGCGTACTCTGAGGTTAAATTCCCGGTTTGGTTACAGTACTTCCCTCATTCTGGGTAGTTCCTGCACAGTGAAGTCCTTTGATAGCGGTTTTAGGTACCTGAGTAGTTACAACGAAACAAAAATGGGATCAGTTTAGTGTAGCGGTTTCATTAGTCCGATTATGAACCCCATATATCAGTCCAATTCTTTCACGGTGCAAGAAAAACCAGTAGCAACCGGTCCAATCTACTTTGGAATATACTTTCTCTCCAGTACTAAAATGGAACAAAAATGTGACCGATTCAGTCTGGGGCACACATATCTTTTCATCACACTAGGGCAGAACTGGAAGAAGCGAATCGAGGAGTCACTCGATGAGGTTACATTCCTTATTCCCGTATTTCTACTTCCAGAACTTTTCTCATCTGCACGTTGAGGTGCGGATGCTGGATGACTACATTAGGGCAACGAGCGACATGCCAGCAACCCGAGGATGCTTGGCAGATGATATCGATCCGGGAAACCACACAGGGCACGCTGTATGCACATATACTGCAACTGCAAGAGCGTGCGTGGGTCTGGGATGGCGAGGAAGAGGGGGCGCATTGCTGGCATTTAGCAATAAGACAGGCTATTATAATTCGCCGAAAGTTCAGTGGTATTGGTAGATGATCACAACTTCGCCAGAAACTCCTCAATCGCGGCATGTAACGCATCGGCGGCAAGATTCGAGCAATGCATCTTCACTTCAGGAAGCCCGTCGAGCGCGTCAGCAACATCGTTACGGCTCATGACAAGCGCCTCGTCAAGCGTCATTCCAAGCGCAAGTTCGGTCGTCATGCTTGCTGTTGCGATCGCCGCGGCGCATCCGAAGGTCTTAAACTTGATATCATCGATTCTGCCATCCACAACCTTGATGTAAATTGTAGTCATGTCCCCACAGGTCGGATTACCAACAGTCCCAACCCCGTCGGCATCAGGAATCTCGCCGATGTTCCGCGGATTTGCAAAATGATCCATCACCTTCTTGCTGTAGTCCATTCTCTCATCGCCTCCCTGCAAGCGGCGACATGGCACGCAGTTTGTCGACGATCTCTGGCAGCACTTCGAGCACATATCCAATCTCACTTTCAGTATTCTCCCTGCCAAGCGTGAACCGGATCGATCCGTGAATATCCTCAGGCGCGATCCCGAGCGCAAGCAGCACATGCGACGGATCAAGTGATGCCGAAGAGCATGCAGATCCCGTGGATACCGCAATCCCTTTCATATCGAGATGCATCAGGAGCGATTCACCCTCCACAAACGCAAACCGGAGATTCGCATTGTTCGGAAGCCTATCTACCGGATGACCATTTAAGGTTACGTCATCGATGGAATCCATCACGCCGGCAATCAGCATATCCCGCAGCCCTGCCAGATGTCCGGTATCCGATTCGAACCTCTCGACGGCAATCGATGCAGCCTTTGCAAAACCAACGATTCCGGGAATGTTCTCGGTACTTGCGCGCATACCCATCTCATGTCCGCCTCCGTGCAGCAGAGGTTTGATCTTGACACCGTTCCTGATATAGAGGGCGCCAACCCCTTTCGGTCCGTATATCTTGTGTGAGGAGACTGACAAGAGGTCGATATTCATCTTCTGTACATCAATCTTTATTTTACCAAACGACTGGACCGCATCGGTATGGAACAGAATTCCGTGATCCTTTGCGATGGAACCAATCTCGCTAATTGGCTGGATCGTGCCGATCTCGTTGTTCGCATGCATCACCGAGATCAGTGTTGTATCGCCGGTGATCGCGGATTCAACGTCGCCCGGATCGACTATACCCTCTGAATCGACTGGCACGTACGTGACATCGCAACCAAGACCCTTCAGATACTTGCATGTGTTTAGTATCGCGGGATGCTCGATTGAACTGGTGATGATGTGCCCCTTCCCGACTCCTTTCAGTGCAAGATTATCGGATTCGGTTCCGCCTGATGTGAAAATGATCTCGTTTGCCTGCGCGCCCATTGCGTCCGCAACTGCCTGCCTCGAAGCATCGAGCGCGTTTTTGGCATCCCTGCCAAACGAATGCAGACTTGATGCGTTGCCATACGTCTCTGTAAAATAAGGCATCATAGCCTGTACGACCTCGCGATCCACCGCGGTGGTGGCAGCGTGGTCCAGATAGATTCTCTTCATGTGGGGATGTTATGTTTTGATCTGACTGGCTGAAAAACCTCGATCTATCAATATACCCTTTATGCGGTCTTTGTGGTTGCCCTGTAGTTCTATGGTCTCGTTTTTCACAGTCCCACCACATGCAAATCTGGATTTCAGGTAGGTCGAGAGTTCATTCAGGTCGATCTCATGCGAGTCGATCCCATCGATAACCGTAACCTCTTTTCCATATCTGCGCCGCTTCACCTTGATCGTGATCCACTGCTGCTCCTTTGCTACTTCCTCGCAGATGCATAGTTCCTTGGGAAGCCCGCATACGATGCACATTTCTGAGCTCATTGTCTTGTTGTTACCTCCGAGTGGTATATTACTAAACGGATGTTAAAATCAACTTTGGCATGATGCTATTAAAACGTGGTGGTGTGTCGGTCAGAGTCGGCATCATGTGTGTTGTTAATCACCCATCCACCTGTGCGCTTAAGCATCTCCTCACTATTTTTATCCAAGCGTACTTACTCGAGTATTGCGGGAGTGTCCACATATAAAACCACGAGGGTACGAGATCAACACAAACCTCTTGTGAAAATCTTTACAATCTTGTGGTTACTACCCATATAGTACCCGAGCATGTTCTACCCAACCACCATTTCACGCGCATAAGCGATTTGTTCACTTGTATATATCGCGTTTTTGGTCAATTAAAGCACGCTATGCGGGCATATCTTTGGTAAAACATGGGAACTAAAACTGATCAGATACAAAAAATAATACGGAATTTCACATCTTTTATCGGCTGTATGCGGATGACCTGAGAAGTGCCTACTATTACCGGAATGCCCATGTTTGGGGGTGGTTGTTCCTCCAACCGAACACCGATGGAGTTGGTATTGAATCTACCGTAGCGACGCAGCCATCGACCCGGATTGCACCGAATCATATCCGCAAGTTACTCGAGCACGTACCTAACAATTCAGGTCTTGCACCAGTCGCAATAAGCAGCGACCACAGCGTCGATCCGCAAACCTTAATACTGCTGTCAACCACTATCACAAAACAGGTTAACAACCGGATCGATATCATGCACGAGCAGACCAGCGTAAGACCGATGATCTATGCCTCCATGTTTGCAGCCCTGACCGCGATCGGCGCGTTAATACGAATCCCGATTCCGGCAACCCCTGTCCCGATCACCCTTCAGGTCTTCTTTGTACTGCTTGCAGGACTGCTTCTTGGAAGCAAGTGGGCAGGGATGAGCATGATCGTGTATGGGGTGCTCGGGATCATCGGATTTCCCGTATTTTCCGGCGGTTTGTCAGGAATCGGGGTTATTCTTGGACCGACGGGTGGATATATCATCGGATTTATACCCGCTGCATTCCTCACAGGATTGGTCACTGAAACGTTTGGCAGAAGCATGCTTGCCGCGATCAGCGCTATGATCACGGGTATTGCAGCGATCTATCTCCTTGGAGTCTTCCAATTATCCGTCGTCGCGGGTTTATCTGTCCCGCAATCGGTTGTACTAGGAGTTCTGCCTTTTCTGATCGGAGACTCTATCAAACTGGTTGCCGCGTTGATCGTATCAAGACTGGCAGGTCCGGTGATCAGATGATTGAACTTGCCAACATAAGTTTCTCGTACCCGGAAAGGCCGGTTTTAAGGGATGTAAATCTCCGTGTCAGAAGGGGTGAGTACATCGGCGTCACCGGGGACAATGGATCCGGGAAGACGACGTTTGTAAAACTCTTAAACGGTCTGCTGCTGCCACATAAGGGGCGGGTCGTGGTAAATGGGGTGTCCACGAGTGACCGCGGGAGTCTGCTTGCGATCAGGCGGTCTGTGGGAATCGTGTTCCAGAACCCGGATGCGCAGGCGGTCGGCGAAACCGTGGAAGAGGATATTGTCTTCGGGCTTGAGAATGTCAGGGTTCCCATATATGAGATCGACCGCCGGATCGAGAGATATCTGGGGATGCTTGGAATAAAGGATCTTCGTGACAGGAATATCAGTCTTTTAAGCGGCGGTCAAAAGCAACTGGTGAATATCGCCGCGGTCATGGCGATGGAGCCTGCATGTATCGTTTTTGACGAGGCGCTCTCGATGCTGGATGCCGGAAATCGAAGAAATGTGCTTCTTAGGATATCTGAGCTGAACCGGCGCGGCACTTTGATCATACAGATCACACATAACCCGGAGGATCTCAGCAACTGCCACAGGGTGATTACGATCTCAGAAGGCAGGATATCGTCGCAGAGATCAGTGGGGGGTGCAGAAGAAGCAAACAAAGGAAAAGAAGGAGAAAGTGCGGTGGTCAGCTGGGTGCATAATAACGCGATTGACATAAACGACATCAGCAAGGAATACAGCAGTAAGGAATACAGCAGTAAGGAATACAACCACAGAGGACACAGCGGGGCACGGAGGGTCGGTTTCAAAACTCTGTGCTCTCTGTGTCCCCCGTGGTTAAATCCGGTGGCTTTTACCGCTTGTGTGGGATCAATTCGACCACAACAAAGGAAGAAAAAAAGAGACGAAGACTTTAGAGACCATAGAATCGGTCCCGGATCAGGAATTTTCCGGGAGGGTTGCGGGATTGAGATACTGCGCTTATCCCACACATACAATTCCGGCACGGACTGGAAGGTTCCTGCTCTCAGAGATCTCAGCCTCACCATCGGAAAGGGCAGGATCACGGGCATCGTTGGCGGGATCGGTTCAGGGAAGTCAACGCTTGCCTGCCTCATCGCAGGACTCGACACGCCCACCTCCGGCAGCATCGTAATCGATGGAAAACCCCCGGAACCGGGCGGGAGCGTGAGAATTCTTTTCCAGCATCCGGAAGAGTTCTTCTTCGAGAGAACCGTCCGGGAGGCTGTGGCTTTCGGACTTTCGAAGGCGAGATTACCAGAAGATGCGGTAGGACGAAGGATTCTATCTGCGATAGACGGGGTCGGTCTTGACAGGAGTATTCTTGGAGAGTCGCCGTTTAAGCTCAGTTCAGGGGAGCAGAGACTCGCTGCCTTCGCATGTGTGATCGCGGTGAAGCCCGTATACGTGGTCCTCGACGAGCCCACCGCGGGACTTGACCGGAGATCAAGGAGACTGGTTTTGGACGCCATCATGCGGATGGCAGGCGGTGAGGGTGGCGACGGTGGTGTGACTATCATCTACATATCCCACCGGATCCGGGAGGTTCTCAAGGTCGCAGATCGGATCGCGGTGTTGGACGCTGGAAATCTGACGTTTGATGGTACAAGCGCCATGTATCGAGACCAGGTGTGAGAAAGCGATGTTTGCCACATATCGGAAAGGGAATTCACTTCTCCACCGGATCGAGGCGCGGACGAAGTTGCTGCTGACCGCTGGAACCGGCATTCTCGTGTATCTGGCAGATCCGCGGGGGCTTGGGATGCTATCGATCGCGCTATTCTTGCTGATACGCGTCGCAGACATCCCTGTCCCAAGTCTCGTAAAGGGACTTCGCCCGATGGCGGCATTCTTTGCTTTGATATTCCTGACTCATCTACTGGTGCAGGGAAGCTGTGTTGTTGCTGCCGCGATTCCGGTTGCAAGGTTCGTTCTCCTGATACTCTTCACCACAGTACTGCTCCACACAACCTCGCAATCGGAGTTAAAGACCGCTCTCGTAGCTCTTATGAGGCCGCTTGGTGGTTTTGGCAGGGAGCTGGCGTTCATGGTTGGTGTGGCGATGGCGCTCATGCCGGGGCTGATGCGTGATAATGAGACGATTGCAAGAGCGCAGACAGCGAGAGGGTGCAAACCTGCCGGATTAAGGGGGTTCGCCGCGCTGATCGTTCCGCTGCTGCGCAGATCATTTCGGAGCGCGGATGAACTCTCTGATGCACTGGAGTCGAGATGCTACCACCGGGACCGGGAGTACTATTACTATGGTGGTGCACTTACCAGAGAGGATTATCTTCTGCTCGGGGGATTTGGAGCGGTTCTGGTGCTAGTTCTGTGGGCCTCTGTTTAGGCTGGTTTGATCCGGATCAAGCCGGGGTTCACCTGAAACTCTCGATTCCGCCACCCCTGATGATGCTCGCAGGATCCTCTCCTGCGAAGAGCCGTTTTGAGATCGCGCTTTTGGCACTGCGGTATTCTTCCATCATCCGTTCGGATGCCGCGGGGTTTCCATACACCCGCCACATTCCACATGTTGTATTTTCAAGGGAACTTAGCCCCATAAACCCCATGACATCCTTTAATGGAATGCCGAGAAAGATCCCGATCTCGGGAGGGCATCCACTGACGGCATATCTTTGGCTGAGCACCTCAAGCGCATATTCGATGGAACCGGGCTCGTATCCACATCCCTGCAGGAATCGCTTCACTGATCGCCTGGTCAAGACTTTGTTTAACCGGTTGCGGCTGAAGAATAGGACGATCGCATTTTTCTCCGTACGTTTGAGTTCATAATACTCGATTTCAGACCCTGCGAAGATGTCTGCCTTGCAAAGGTCCCATGCGTCCAGCAACCCATCATTGGCATTCGAGATGTTCATCAACGTTGCCGGTTTCTTGCCTGCTATGGTGGCTGCGGTGCATCTCACGATTCTGTGAACTATATGATCCATATTATCCCTCCTCCGAGTTATCCTGATTTATATGTTCAGATGTATCATTTAGGTATATAAGTAATCTACCCTAAAAAAATTAGGTTTTTTGGGAGAAACCGAACGCGATAGAGGTGTGGTCGTTTAGATGGTTGCGCTGCGTGTTTGTGCAGACTGTTTGTGATTCAGCCGAAATCATGTTTTTAGTATGTGCAAAGAGAGAAAGGTATACAAAGGAGAAAGCGCCACCAATCTCTATACTCTGAATATGGGATAGATCGACGTCTGTACTGAATACATCTGCGTTAATCTGTGGCTGATACTATTTTAGCAACAGATTAACACCGATTTCACTGATTACACCCATATAATCATACCCGTATTTTCCGGGTTGGCGCCATATTTTCAACCGACCAGAACAAATTAAAAAACACACATGACCTGGCTCCGCAGTGCTTATACTGTCGATGAAAAA